>JALYUD010000182.1 GCA_030853905.1 Vulcanimicrobiota bacterium | reverse complement strand
TCGTCGCCGAGCCGTTCGAGTTCGGCGACGATGCGTTCGTAGGACGGCCAATCACGTGCCGCGCGTCCGATGCCGCCGTACACGACCAAATCCGCGGGCCGCTCGGCGACCTCCGGGTCGAGGTTGTTCATCAGCATGCGCAGCGCCGCTTCGGTCTGCCAGCTGCGCGCGCGTTTCGTGGTTCCGCGCGCGGCGCGGATTGTCGGAGCGGGCGCAGCAATCATCTCGATAGCCTCACCCGTCCTAATCCGCGCCGCGTACGGGCGCTCCCTTCGATTACCTTACGACCGCGGGCTGCGGCTCGTGCGGCGATGGCGTATGACCCAGGCCCGCGCCCAGCCGGCCACCCAGACCGGCATCGGCCTTGGCGAAGTTCGCGACCGCTCGCTCCTGCGTTTCGCGCGTCGCGGGGCCCATGTGATCGACGACGGTGTCGACGAAACGATCCTGTTCTTCTTTAGACATGAGACGAAACAGGTCGCCGGGCTGCTGGTAATCGTCGTTGCGGGCCGTCTTCTGCTCGTAGCGGCCGGTCGCCTCGCCGTGCAGCGGATAGGCCGGCTCCTCGAATGCTTTGTTCTGGACCGGCCCTCCCTTGCTGTTCGGTTCGTAGACCGGCGCGTCGCCGCCGTTTGCGTCGAACCGCATGTTGCCGTCGCGCTGGTAGTTGTGGACGGCCGCATTGCGAGGACGATTGGTCGGCAACAGAGCGTAGTTTGGGCCGATGCGGTAGCGGTGCGCGTCGGCGTACGCAAAGATACGGCCCTGAAGCATCTTGTCGGGGGAGAACCAGATGCCTGCCACGACGTTGGAGGGCTCCCATGCGCCTTGTTCGATGTCGACGAAATAGTTCTCGGGATTTTTGTTGAGCACCATACGACCGACGGGGATCAGCGGGTAGTCCTTGTGCGACCACACCTTGGTCACGTCGAACGGGTCCCACGTGTAGGTGAAGGCATCCTCGTGCGGCATGATCTGCACGAAGAGCTTCCAGGCCGCGGCGTCGCCGCCGTCGATCAGTTCGTACAGGCTGCGGGTGTGGTAATCAGGATCCTGTCCTTGGATTTCGGCGGCTTGTTGGCGGGTCAGGTTTTTGACGCCGAGTTCGGCCTTGAAGTGATATTTGACCCAGACCGGTTTGCCTTCGCGGTTGATCCACTGATAGGTATGGCTGCCGTAGCCGTTCATCGTCTGGAAGCTCGCGGGGATGCCGCGGTCGCCCATTAGATACGTCACCTGGTGCAGCGACTCGGGCGAAAGGGACCAGAAATCCCACATCATTTCTTTGCTGCGCAGATTGTTTTGCGGTAAACGTTTCTGCGAATGGATGAAGTCGGGAAACTTCAGCGGATCGCGGATGAAAAAGATCGGCGTGTTGTTGCCGACGAGATCGTAATTGCCGTCTTCGGTATAGAACTTGATGGCGAACCCGCGCGGGTCGCGTTCGACGTCGCTTGCGCCCTTCTCGCCGGCAACCGTCGAGAAACGAGCCACGCACTCGGTGCGCCTCCCCACCTTATTCAGGAACGCGGCCTTGGTGTACTCGGAGACGTCGTCGGTCACTTCGAAGTAGCCGAAGGCGCCTGCGCCCTTGGCATGCACGACTCGTTCGGGCACGCGCTCGCGGTTGAAGTGAGCGTTCTTTTCGATCAGCTGGTAATCGGCGATCAGCGCCGGCCCGGGATTTCCCGCGGTGAGCGTATTTTGATTGTCGGCGATCGGCGCGCCGAAGTTCGAGGTCATGGTTTCGGGACGGCGCGTTCCGTTCCCGGACGTATCGGGCATCAGTGGACTCCCTCTTTCGGCTCTTCTGAACCTGAAAGTCACATTCGCTTGTAGTTGCCGGCCCCCTACTTGTCGGGGTGGTGCGGCATAGCGAGGCCGAGAGCAATCTGGTATGATGACGGGAATGCCGGCCGACACGCTCCCCAAGAACTATCAGCTCGTGTACGATATCGTGCAGAGCGGCGGACTCGGCTGCCACCTGACGATGCGGGACGTATTCGAGCGCGCTGCCCGGCACCGGCCGGGCATCGGCCACTCGACCGTCTATCGCGGTCTCGTGCGCTTACGCGACCTCGGTCTGATCGCGGAAATCGTCGTGCCCGGCAGCGACAGTGCGAGCTACGAACCGCTCGGGCCCGCACACGCACACTTCCGCTGCCTGGGGTGCGGAGCGATCGCGGACGTTGACTACGCGCTCTCGCGCCGCGTCATGCGTACCGTCACGGAGAAGCACGGATTCGAAGTCACCGCCGGAACCGTCACGTTCGAAGGTCGCTGCACCGGCTGCCGGCGGAGCAGTAATCCGCGGGACAGTACGCCACCTAATTAGGCGCGGCTGCGCTTAGGAGCCGGCGACGTACCGAGGTGCGTGAGTTCGATCAGTTTCGCGAACATCCGTTTGCGTAACGCAGCGCTGGTCGAGCCCAGTTCCAGCACGCTTCCCAGCCACAACCCATCGGCCGCGGCGCGCACCAGCTCCGCGATCGCCGGGTCGATCCCGTCGTCCTCCAAGCGCGCGCTCCAGGCATCGTAGCGCACGCGCAACGGGGCGAGCAACTGCGCGTTGATCGCCACGGCCGCGACGATCCCGGCGCTCACTTTTATGGTGCGCGTTACGATGCCGTTCCGGTCCAAGCACGCGCGCAAAAAGGCACGGGCGAAACTGCCGGGACCGTGTTCGCCTTGCATGTTTCGCTGTAGGTCGGCCTCGAATTGCAGTGCGATGTCTTCAATCATCGCGGCAATCAGGGAATCTTTAGTCGCGAAATGATGAAGAATGCCGCCCTTGGAAAGCCCACAGCGTTCCGCGACGGCGTCGAGCGTCAGCTTGGACGCTCCTTCACGTACGACGATCTCGGCGGCGGCAGCGAGCACGCTGCGACGCGTCGCCGCGCCCGAACCCCTAGCCGGCATCAGCCGCGCACCCTGAAGCACCAAACCATTCCGGTTTCCCGCACGCAGGCCCGCCGAATCCCATTGGGCCGAAAACCGTCCGCTGAGCGACTCGTCGTGTTGACGGGAAGAAGGAAGGCATGATATTTCTAATACCGTCCGGCCGGACGGTATTACCTTCCGGCCCAGCCAGGCGGGAGCGCACACTTTCATTTTGACGACGACGATTGATCCGGCGAATGCCGTAAGGCCGCGCAGCGACCTCGATGAGGCGATCGACGCTGCCGTAGCCGGGCTGCTCGAGCGGCGTAACGCCGACGGCCACTGGGCCTTCGAACTCGAAGCGGATGCAACGATCCCGGCCGAATACATCATGCTCGAGCACTTCCTCGATGAGATCGATCCCGAACTCGAGCGGAAGATCTGCGTGTACCTGCGACGGGTTCAAAACCGTGACGGCGGCTGGCCCCTCTTCTACGGCAGCGAGACCAATCTCAGTGCGACCGTCAAAGCGTACTTCGCGCTCAAGCTCGCCGGGGACTCGGCGGACGCGCCGCATATGATCCGCGCCCGCGCACGGATCCTCGAACGGGGAGGGGCAGCGCGCTGTAACGTCTTCACGCGCTTTTCGCTGGCATTGTTCGGTCAGGTTCCCTGGCGCGCGTGTCCGATGATGCCGATCGAGATCATGTTGTTCCCGCATTGGTTTCCGTTTCATCTCGACAAGGTTTCGTACTGGTCGCGCGTCGTCATCGTGCCGCTGCTCGTCCTGGCCACGATCCGTCCGCGCGCGAGCAATCCGCGGGGCGTCGGTCTGCGCGAACTTTTTGTAACCCCGCCCGAAGAAGAACGGCACTATAACCACGCCCCTTCACCGACGCCGCTCGGCAGCGTCTTGCTGTGTGTAGACGGCGCGCTGCGCGCCACCGAACCGGCGGTTCCGCAAACATTGCGCGCTAGGGCGCTTGCGACTGCCATCCGTTTCATCCTCGATCGCCTCAACGGTGAAGACGGTCTGGGCGCCATCTTTCCGGCGATGGCAAATGCCCTCATGGCTCTCTGCGCAATGGGCTACGCGCCTTCGCAGCCCGCGCGCGCTCTGGCCAAACGTGCCATCGAAAAGTTGCTCGTCGTCGGACTGGACGAAGCGTACTGCCAGCCGTGCCTCTCGCCGATCTGGGACACGTCGCTAGCCGTTCACGCCTTGCTCGAAACCGGAGACGATGTCGTACGCGAGGCGGTAACGCGCGCTAACGACTGGCTCGCCGAGCGTCAAGTGACCGACATCCGCGGTGATTGGGCTGCACAGCGGCCGCATCTGCGCCCGGGCGGTTGGGCGTTCCAATACCGCAACGATTTTTACCCCGACGTCGACGACACCGCAGCCGTCGCAATGGCGCTGCACCGCGCCGATCCGCTGCGCTATCGCGGCGAGCTTGCGCGCGCGGCGGAATGGGTGCGCGGCATGCAGAGTTCGAACGGCGGTTGGGGCTCCTTCGACGTCGACAACGAGCACTACGCGCTCAACAATATCCCGTTCGCCGACCACGGCGCGCTGCTCGATCCGCCGACCGAAGACGTCTCGGGACGCTGCGTTGGTATGTTGCTGCAAATGGGCTACAGCAAAAACGCTCCGGACATCGCGCGAGGCCTCACGTACTTGCGAGCCACGCAACAACCGGACGGCTCGTGGTTCGGCCGCTGGGGCACGAATTACATCTACGGAACCTGGTCGGTGCTCAACGCGTTCCTGGCAGCCGGTGAAACGACGGAGAACTCGCAAACCGTGCGGCGCGCGGTCGCATATCTGTTGCGCTTCCAACAAGCCGACGGCGGTTGGGGCGAGGACGGTGCAACCTACGATGCCGCTCAGCGCAGGCTCTGTAAAGGAAGCACGGCGAGTCAAACGGCTTGGGCGCTACTCGGGTTGATGGCTGCGGGCGAGGCGCACCATCCGGCCGTCGCGCGCGGCATCGAATACTTGCTCGAGCGCCGTAACGGCGATGGGTTCTGGGACGAGCCGTGGTATACGGCCGTCGGATTTCCGCGGGTATTCTATTTGCGCTACCACGGCTATCGCGCGTTCTTTCCGCTCTTTGCGCTGGCTCGTTATCGTAACCTCGTCGAACGCGACGAGCCCTTACCGCAACTCGGTTTCTGACGGCGCTCGTCTACCGCGGTAGGCCGCCGGGGGCGGTCCCGCTCGGCCGTCGCAGACCCCCTGGGCACCGCCCACCGCTTGTAAGCAGGACTGCTCAAGCGTAATCAACCACCGGAGCGCGAAGGAAGGGCGCGTGAGGCCACTATCCGCCCGCCTGGGCGTCTCGGTTGCGTTCGCGGGGTTCGTCGCGGCGCAGTGTTCATTTCCGACGGCTGCCGAGCCGGCACCGGCGTTCCACTCGCGCGCCGGCACCCCACGTTCTTTTGCAGTCGCTCAAGGTCTCGCTGTGGGCCAGTCGAGTCTACAGCCGCGCTCTGCCGCCGCGACCCAGACGCTCGTGCTGTTTCTGAAGTATGCCGACGTGAGCGAGATTGCGGGCGTCCTCGTCGCGAACTCCAACGTTGCTCCGAATGACGTCTTCATGCCGCAGCAATCGAATATCGGGACGTCGTCGGTCGGCGGTTCCTTCGGCGGTGGCTCGGCGTTCGGCGGCGGAAGTGGGAACGGCGGTTTCAACCCTCCGGCGGCGCAAGATTTCAGCGGTGGTTCCGCCGCCGGAGAACAGCAAGGCCTAGGACAGCGGATCAGCGACAACGTCGCGATCGACCGCCGTCTCAACGCAATCATCTTGAGCGGGCCACCGCAGGTCATCGCCGCCTTACGCGCGACGATCGACAAGCTCGACGTTCCCGTGCCAAGCGTCTTCCTCGAAACGCAGATTGTCGAGTTGACGAGCAGCGCCGCACGAAACGTCGGTCTCGACTTTTCGCCCGACGGCAGCGGCATCGTCGTCAACGGCTCGAGCAGCAGCACGACGGACACCTCGGGCGGCACGGCGACGGGTGGCGGATTCGTCTCGAGGACCGCAGCGTTTCCCAGCGGCACGCTCACATTCATGGCGAACTTGTACGCGCAGATCAGCGCAGGGAACGGACGCATCATCGCCAGACCCCGCATCCTGGCGCAAAGCGGTCAGCCGGCCTCGATTCTCACCGGCGATGCGCTTCCGATCACGACGAACATCGTCATCGCCGGCGCAAGTTCGACGACTGCGCAGCAGGTGAACTACGTCAACGTCGGCGTCAACTTGCAGATCCAGCCGCGCGTCAGTTCCGACGGTTTCGTCACCTCGCACATCTACTCCGAAGTTTCCAGCGTGACGGGCTATGCCGCCGGAAACATTCCGCAGATCAGCCAGCGTACGGCGAGCACGATCGCGACCGTGCGCGACGGCGGCACGATCGTCATCGGCGGCCTGTTGCAAGAGAACGAGATCCGCAACTTGACGCGCTTACCGATTCTCAGTGACATTCCGTTGATCGGCTCACTGTTCAACCACGTCAGCACCAGCAAGACGCAGGACAATCTCTACATCGTCGTCACTCCGCACGTCGTCCATGTCGGAAGAGGGACCGGCGCTCCCCCGGTCGGCGTGCCGTTGCTGCGACCGTCGCCGCTGCCGCAAAGCACGCCTCCCCCTGCGCCCGAAAACTTGCGCGCGCCGGTCGCTGCGGCGCGGAACGGGCCGGGCTACGGTGCCGCTCTACCCGGTGCGAGAGTGACGACAACTGCTTTCTCGAGCGCTCCGGGCGCGCCCGGGCCAATCCAACTCGCGATGCGTGCGCTGCCTGGCTCGACTGCCGTTGCCCATCCGCCGGCGCGCGGCTCCGGCGCCGTGCGTCGTCAGAAGCGTGTCAACGTCGTGCGGACGATGCTTCACAGGCAACACGTGATCGGCGACGTTCCGGGACGTACGGTGCTCGGTGCTTTCGCATACGGCGGCCGCTGGCACCACGAGCGACGCAGCGACGGGGCGACGGTCGAAACGAATAGCGCCAGCCTCCAGCCCGGCGCCCGCGCGACGTTGCGCTTTTTCGGTCGTGAAGCGCGCCTGTTCGGCGTGCTTGGACCCAAGGGCGGTCGAGCAGCGATCGACATCGACGGCGTGCCAGTCGCAACGCGCGCCGACTTCTATGCGGCGACGCGATGGGCGTACGGCATCGTTTACACCAGCCCGCGCTTACGCTTGGGTGCGCATCGGATTTCGATCACGGTTTTGCCGTCGACGCGCAGCCGTCCCAAAGGACGCTACGTGAACCTCGACGGCGCGGAATACAACTCCTAAGCGCGAAGAAAGCCCGCGTGGCCCTTCCAACGATCGTTCTCGACGTCAACGAAACCGTGCTCGATCTGAGCGCTCTCGATCCGCTCTTTGCCGATGCTTTCGGCGAGGGGAGCGTGCGCCGCGTGTGGTTCGCGCAGACGTTGCAGACGGCGCTCGCGATGACGCTGTACGGAAGTTACGCACCGTTCGATCAGATTGCACGAGCGGCGCTCGAAATCACCGCGCGTAAACGGGGCGTACGGCTCGACGAGGAACGCGCCCGCCGCATCCTGCACGGCCTCGGCGCGTTGCCCGCGCACGGCGACGTGCGCGACGGCCTGACGCGGCTGCGCGACGCTGGCTACCGCATCGTCGTGCTGGCGCAAGCGACCGAAGAGGCGCTCGAGATGCAGCTCGGCCATGCCAAGCTCCGGCCGTTCGTCGAGCGCATCTTTTCGGCCGACACAATCAAACGCTACAAGCCCGCACCCGAAACGTACGCGCTGGTGCGCGACACGCTCGCTGACGAGCTTCCCCCCTTGCTCGTGGCAGCGCACGACTGGGACGTCGCGGGCGCAATGCACGCCGGTTGGGACGCCGCGTTCATCGCGCGCCACGGCGCCGCTCTCAACCCGCTCGAAGCGCCGCCGACGCTGGTCGCGCCAGACCTGCGCGCGCTGGCCGATACGATCGTGGCCCGCGGGGCTGCTGCCTAAGCCGCCTCGCATTGGTTTAGGCCTCGACGGGGACGCGTTCTTCCGATGCGAGGTCTTGCAATTGCGCAAAGTTCTCGCGTTCAAGCGCTTCCATGTGGGCGCGGTATTCGGTGTGCACGATGCCGCGCGAACGTTCGTCCGCGAGGACCCGCGTGAGGTAATGCCCTGTGAAGGAGTTCGTGTTCCGCGCCACCGCCTCGGGCGTTCCGGTGGCGACGATCGTGCCGCCGCGATCGCCGCCTTCGGGGCCGAGGTCGATCAGATAGTCGGCGGTCTTAACGACGTCGAGGTTGTGTTCGATCGTCAGCACGGTGTTGCCCAGGGCGACGAGCCGCTGCAGAACGTCGAGCAGTTTGTGGATGTCGGCGAAGTGTAAACCGGTCGTCGGCTCGTCGAGAACGTAGAACGTTCGCCCGGTTGCGCGCTTCGAGAGCTCGGTTGCGAGTTTGACACGTTGCGCTTCGCCGCCGGAGAGGGTCGTCGCGGGCTGACCCATCTTGATGTAGCCCAGGCCGACGTCGACGATCGTGCGCAGCCGCGAATGAACGCGCGGGATCGCGCTGAAAAAGTCCGCGGCCTCATCGACGCGCATCTCCAGGACGTCGGCGATCGACTTACCTTTGTACTTGATCTCGAGGGTCTGCGCGTTGTAGCGGCGGCCCTTGCACACCTCGCACGGCACGTAGACATCGGGCAGGAAGTGCATCTCGATCTTGATGATGCCGTCGCCCTCGCAGGCTTCGCAGCGGCCGCCCTTGACGTTGAATGAAAACCGTCCCGGGCCATAGCCGCGAATCTTCGCATCGGGAACGAGCGAATACAGTTCACGAATCAAATCGAAGCTACCGGTATAGGTGGCGGGATTCGAGCGCGGGGTGCGACCGATCGGTGACTGATCGATGACGACGAGCTTGTCGAGAGCCTGCGCACCGGCGACGGTGCCATACGTGCCGCCGGCCGGCTGACCGTGCAGGTGTTGATTGAGCGCTTTGACGACGACCTCATTGACGAGCGTCGACTTGCCGCTGCCGCTTACGCCGGTGACCGCGGCGAAGACGCCGAGCGGAATGTCGACGTCGAGCCCGGCAATGTTGTTGGCCTTCGCGTTCTTGACGCGCAGCCAGCCGCGCGGCTCGCGGCGCCCCTTGGGAATTGCGATGAATTGCCGCCCCGACAAATACGCGCCGGTCAGTGACTCGGGATGCTTGATGATCTCGTCCAGCGGCCCAACTGAGAGGATCCGGCCGCCTTCGGCGCCCGCGCCGGGCCCGATGTCGACGATGACGTCGGCTTCGCGCATCGTGTCCTCGTCGTGTTCGATGACGATCAAGGTATTGCCGAGGTCGCGTAACGTTTTGAGCGTCGCCAGCAGCCGGTCGTTGTCGCGTTGATGAAGACCGATCGACGGCTCGTCGAGGATGTAGAGAACGCCGACGAGCGATGAACCGATCTGGGTCGCCAAGCGAATGCGTTGCGATTCGCCGCCGGACAGCGTCGTCGCGGAGCGCAACAGGTTGAGATACCCCAGGCCGACGTTGGTAAGGAAGCCCAGACGGGCGCGCACTTCCTTGAGGATCTGGTGCGCGATCAGCTCTTCGCGCGGGTTCGGCGCGAAGGCGCGAAAGAACGCTTCGGCCTTTTCGACCGACATTGCCGTCAACGCCGCGATATTCGTGCCCGCGACGGTGACGGCGAGCGCTTCCGGTTTCAGGCGCGCACCCTTGCAGGTCTTGCAGGCGGTCGCCGACATGAACTTTTCGATCTCTTCTTTGACGTAGTCCGACGACGTCTCCTGATGACGCCGCTGCAGATTGTTGACGACGCCTTCGAACTGCGCCTGATACGTCCAGGCATGCCCGCTCTTGGACTCGTAGGTGAACTGCTGTTTGCCTTCGACGCCGAACAGGATCGAGTCGAGCAGATCGGGCGGCATCTTATCGAGCGGCGTCGTCAGCTTGACGCGCCGCGAACGCAACAGCTTCTCGACCTGCTGCATATAGTAGGGGTTCATCGACGGATATTTGCCGCCGCCGAGCGACTTCGACCAGGGCACGATCGCGCCGTCGGCAATCGATTTCGAGCGATCGGGAATCACCTTCCACGGATCGATCTCGATCTTAACGCCGAGCCCGGTGCATTCGGGACACGCGCCGTAGGGCGAGTTGAACGAGAAAAGCCGCGGCGCGAGTTCCTCGAACGAAAGGCCGCACTCGACGCAGGCGAGCTTCTCCGAAAACGTCAGCTCGCGTGCGGCGGCTTTCGCTTTCTCCGTTCCGGCGTTGACTTCCAAAGCGTTCGGTCCGGGCGTTTTCGGCGACTCGACGGCGACGGTCGCAATGCCGCTCGAGAGCCGTAACGTCGTCTCGATCGAGTCGGTCAAACGCTTGCGGACGTCGACTTTGACGACCAGCCGGTCGACGATCACGTCGATCGTGTGCTTGCGCTTCTTGTCGAGTTCGATCTTCTCGCGCAGTTCGTGCGTCTCTCCGTCGACCCGGACCCGGGCGAACCCCTCTTTGGCGATCTCCTCGAACAGTTTCGCATACTCGCCCTTGCGGCCGCGCACGACCGGCGCCAGCAGCACGATGCGGGAACCTTCGGGAAGGTCGAGCACCTGGTCGACGATCTGCTCGCTCGACTGCGCGCTGACTTCACGGCCGCACTTGTAACAGTGCGGCTTGCCGATGCGGGCGTACAGCAGGCGTAGGTAGTCGTAAATTTCGGTGACCGTGCCGACCGTCGAGCGCGGATTGCGCGAGGTCGATTTCTGATCGATCGAGATCGCCGGCGAGAGCCCTTCGATGTAATCGACGTCGGGCTTCTCCATCTGCCCGAGGAACTGGCGCGCGTAACTCGACAGCGACTCGACGTAGCGACGCTGCCCCTCGGCGTAGATCGTATCGAAGGCAAGCGATGACTTGCCCGACCCGGACAGACCGGTGATGACGATCAGCCGGTTGCGCGGCAAGGTCAGGTCGACGTTCTTGAGGTTGTGCTCGCGCGCGCCTTTGATGACCAGATGATCGAGGCCGCGCGGCGCCGACCCGTTGGAGCTTGGCGGGGCCACGTCTCTGTGTGACCGGCCGCACGCGGGTTCCGTTGCATCGGGCGCGGGTGTTGCCGTACCCGGCTGCCCCAGCTCCGGGGTCGCTAGCATGTCCGTCGACCCGGCCCCGCTCAGCGCGCCGGCCGACGAGCCGATATCGCTGTTATGTACTCCCGCGCGGTTCCTGCGGCCGGCCGCCTCCGCTTCGAGTTCTCGCGGCTGCAAACCAGCCGCCAATTCGCGGCCGTCATCGACTACCTCTTCGATATCCGGCCACGCCGCGTGGCGCCCCCCTTCGCCGAACTCGTCGTCGTCGACGACGTGCTCGTCTTCGGGCGTGCCGCGGGCGACTTGCGCGCCGGGGTCTTCGTCGGCCGCCGCGAGCAACTCGAACGCGAGCTGGCAGGATTTGCTACGCACCTCCGCCTCGCCGACGCCGAGCGCGCCTACGTCTTGGGCCGCATCGCCGCGCTCCCGCGCCATATCCGTTAGCGAACGTTTCGTCGGAAAGAGCGTTCGTCAATCGCCTTGGTCATACGCCACGGCTGCGGCCCGAGACGCTCCGCTTCAAGCGTTTGCTGCACGGACGGCCCTTCGCTCACCGGAAACGAGTTCCGCCGCAGGAGCTACGACGCTTTGCACCGCACGCGCCGCACCACAATGTTTACGCCCATGCTTGCCGCGACGTTAGTTGCGGCGCTCGCTGCTCGCTCGCCGTTCGGCGGTCCCGTCTACACGGGACGGCCCGACGTCGCTACGACATCAGCCCTCGTGTTGGCGGGCGGCGGAGGGAAGGTCTATTCAGCGCGCCGCGCGCTCAATGCGATCCTCGGCGTTGAGCTGCTCGATCCCGAAGTGATGAACCTCCAGAAGCACTACGGCACTGGCGTCGTCGCATCGTGGATGCGCATTTCGACCTACGTCGTCAAGGACGCGCTGCGTCCGGGCGCCCTGCCCCACGCCCACTTACCGTTACCGACCGGCGCGCTCGTCGGCAAACGGCTCGCAAAAACGCTCGTCGCCGACGGAACCGGACGCAGCGGCGCCTTTTGGACCGGTTTGTGGCTCGACAAACTGTTTTCTCACGCCGTGCACGTTCGCGTGATGCACGACGTCGACACCCATTTCGGCCGCGCCGCCGATGCGACATACCATCGCATCAACAACCAAGCAATGTACGACATCGATCACCAGATCGGCGGCTCCGCCGGCCTCGCTGCCTTTCATTGAAATCGGGGCGGTGACACCCCCCGATGGCCCCTTCGCCGCACTCGCGGCTCATCTCCATGAAATCGGGGCGGTGACACCCCCGATGGCCCCCTTCGCCGCACTCGCGGCTCATCTCCATAGGTGCTATAGCACGTGCCTTCTCAGCCAGCGGACACTAGTCGACCTGCTCGGTCTACGTTCCTACGAGCTCTTTGAGCGCGTGTTGGAATATTTTCGGGGCGCGCCCTTGGAAGAGGACGGACTCGTTTCCGCCGATCTGTTTGCGTAGTTCGAGGAGTTCGTCGCGCAGCGCGGCGGCTTTCTCGAACTCGAGGTTGGTGGCGGCTTCTTTCATTTTGCCTTCGATGTCGGTCGCCATGGCCAGCGCGACGTTGCGGGGGAGTTTTTCGCCGCGGAGTTTGGCGGCGCGGGTCGTTTCTTCGCTTGAGGCGACTAAGTCGAGGATGTCGCGGACTTCCTTGCGGATCGTCTTGGGCTCGATGCCGTGTTCGACGTTGTAGGCGACCTGTTTCTCGCGGCGGCGGCGCGTTTCACCGATGGCGCGCGCCATCGATTCGGTCACGACGTCGGCGTACATCAAAACCTTGCCCTCGACGTTGCGTGCCGCGCGACCGATCGTCTGGATCAGCGACGTCCCGCTGCGTAGATAGCCTTCCTTATCGGCATCGAGGATGCCGACGAGCGACACTTCGGGCAGGTCGAGCCCCTCGCGCAAGAGATTGATGCCGACCAGCACGTCGAACACGCCGCGCCGCAGATCGCGCAGAATGGCGATCCGCTCGAGCGTCTCGATCTCGCTGTGCAGATACCGCACCCGTAAACCGTTCTCGAGCAGATAGTCCGTCAGATCTTCGGCCATCTTCTTCGTCAAGGTCGTCACCAGCACGCGTTCGTTGCGCTCGGTGCGGGAACGGATCTCTTCCATCAAGTCGTCGACCTGATGCTTGGTCGGGCGCACCTCGATCTCCGGGTCGACCAGTCCCGTCGGGCGGATGATCATCTCGGCGACCTGGGTCGAGTTCGAAATTTCGTACGAAGCCGGAGTGGCGCTGACGTAGACGACTTGGTTGAGATGCTCGCTGAACTCATCGAACGTGAGCGGCCGGTTGTCGAGCGCACTCGGCAGCCGAAAGCCGTGCTCGACCAGAACTTGCTTGCGCGAGCGGTCGCCCGCATACATGCCGTGTACTTGCGGCAGCGTCACGTGCGACTCGTCGACGAAGAGCAGCCAGTTCTTCGAAAAAAAGTCGAGCAGGCACGAAGGCGTCGAGTGTGCCTCACGTCCGGCGAGGTGGCGGCTGTAATTCTCGACCCCGTTGCAGTACCCGACTTCGCGCAGCATGTCGAGATCGTAGCGCGTCCGCATTTCGAGGCGCTGCGCTTCGAGCAGCCTCCCGGCGTCTTTGAAGTGCTTGAGCCGCTCCTCGAGTTCGAATTCGATCGAAGTGACCGCACGGCGCAGTTTTTCGTCGGGCGTGATGAAATGCTTGGCCGGAAAGATCATCAACTCGTCTTTGGACTCGACGTATTCGCCCGTCAACAGGTTGACGACGTTGATCGCTTCGATCTCGTCGCCGAAGAACTCGATGCGGTGCACCAGCTCTTCGTCGACCCCGACGAACTCCAAGGTGTCGCCGCGCACGCGGAAACAGCCGCGCACGAGGTTGATGTCGTTGCGGCGATACTGCATGTCGACCAGTCTCCGCAAAAACACGTCGCGGTCGATTGATTCGCCGATGCGGACGCGCAGCGACATTTCCATGTAGTCGGCCGGCGAACCGAGACCGTAGATGCACGATACCGAGGCGACGATCAGCGTATCGGGTCTCGTCAGCAGCGACTGCGTGGCCGAATGGCGCAGGCGTTCGATCTCGTCGTTGATCGAGCTGTCCTTCTCGATGAAGGTGTCGGTATGCGGGATGTACGCTTCGGGCTGATAGTAATCGAAGTACGAGACGAAATACTCGACCGCGTTATCCGGAAAAAAATCGCGGAACTCGGCGCAGAGCTGAGCCGCGAGCGTCTTGTTGTGGCAGAGGACGAGGGTCGGCTTCTGCACGAGCTCGATCACCCGCGCCATCGCCATCGTCTTGCCGGATCCCGTCACCCCAAGCAGCGCCTGAGCTCGATCGCCGCGCAGCACGCCCGCAGCGAGTTTTTCGGTCGCCGGAACTTGATCGCCGGCAAGCGCATAAGGGGACACGAGTGCGAAACGGTCGGACATCGGCCTTCATGCAACCCCCACGCAAGCTACGCCGTTGCAACGGAACGCAAATG
Organism: Vulcanimicrobiota bacterium; assembly: GCA_030853905.1. Lineage (GTDB taxonomy): Bacteria > Vulcanimicrobiota > Vulcanimicrobiia > Vulcanimicrobiales > Vulcanimicrobiaceae > Nyctobacter. Next base: position 230 of record JALYUD010000182.1, on the reverse strand, counting down.
CCTCTTGGCGCGTCTGCCCGCAAGCGCTTTGGTCACTACATGGCGGCCGGCGATGCGCTCGCACGGCGAACGGCACGGGCTTAATGCACGGCGAGCGGCGGCGCCGGCGCGCGACCCGGCGCGCGCGGTAAGCGAATGGTGAACGTCGAGCCGGCGGCGGGGTCCGTACGCAAGCTCAGCGTGCCGCCGGCGCGCTCGATCGCGCGACGTGCGATGGCGAGGCCCAAGCC
>JALYUD010000180.1 GCA_030853905.1 Vulcanimicrobiota bacterium | reverse complement strand
CCGCGCGGCACGGCTTCGCGCACGTCGGTCGAAACCGAAAAACCGCAGGTGAAACGCTCGCGCAGGGAGGCGGCAAACTTCTCAAGCCGGGTCCGATTGCGCGCGACCAGAACCACGTGCGCGACGTGCGGCGCCAGGATTTCGGCGCAGGCCGAGCCGATCGAACCCGTCGCCCCCACGACGACGAGCGTCGCGCGTGCGAGCTCGATTTCCATCTCGCTCGCGCCGCGCAGCAAGCTCTTGACGCCGGCGGCGATCGTCAGCGAATTGCCGGTCGTGAGCGGAATCGGCGAACGTTCCGCGAGGGTGATGCCCGCGTCGCCGACGACGCCCGTGAACGCGCCGAGCCCGGCGATGTCGGCGCCCAGTTCGTTCCCTAGCTTGATCGCGGACAAGATCTTCGCGTAGACCGTTTCGCGCGGCAAGGCCAGCATCTGCTCGGGCATAAAGGTCGCACCGACGAACCACCCTTCCGTCTCGCGGCCATCCGGAGTCCGTACGCCGGTCACGTGGGCCGCCGCATACGCCGGCATCCATTCCATGATCTTCTCGATCAGCGGCCGCCCCTTGCCGACCGCCCCAGGCTCGTAGCGCACGACGTCCTCAAGCGACGTCGGATGGAGGATGAAGGCAAACTTCACGCAGTCCCTGTTCGCCGCCGGCAAGCCGTCTCTTATGTCATATGCTGCGCCCGTTACGAACAAGCGGACACGAGACAGACGCAGCTCCCTGACGAGGTTCGCCACTTGCACGCTCGAAGTGCCCCCGATGGAGTTCTTTGCCCCGTGATCCGGTCGCTTGCCGCGCGTAACGGGCTCAGTGTGCTGCTGCTGATCGTCGCCATCGTTGGGATCATCATCCAGGTACGCGACATTCACGAAGGTTTCGTCTTACCGCAGACCCGCTTCGTCCTCGTCGGTTACGCCGTGATCTGCGTCTACGCAATCGCATCGATCGCCGTCCGCGTCAGCGCCGCGCGACGTGGACGGTAGCCTGTATCATACCGCATCTGCGAGATGATTGTCCCCCGCGCTAACTTCGCCGCCGTCCGCAAAGACTACGGCCTCTAAGCGGCTCACGATCCGGTGCGCGCGGCGACGCCGGCTTCGGCCTCGCGTTTGAGCGCGACGAGCATCATCTCGCTGTTTTCGCGGACTTTTTTGTGGAGGGTTGGACCGATTAGTTCGGCGAGGGTTGGGACGCCAAAATCGTAGGTGACGGCGAGGCGGACGTGCGTCTGGCCGTCGCGCTCGTCGAATGTCCAGGAGCCCTCGAACGTATCGAGGTCGCCTTCGAGCAGCTTGTAATCGACGCGGAAGCGTGCGTCGTCGAAACGGTCCTCTTCGATCCATTCGATCGGGGCCTCTTCGACCAGCGTCTTCCAACGCGAGATGACCCGTTCACCGTCGCGCTGCATCACGGTCACGAGCTCGACGTCGGGCATGAACTCCGGGAAACGCTCTTGGTCTTTGGCCAGCTCATACACCGCCCGCGCCGGAGCTTGCACAATGATCGTCGTTTCTACGAACGGCACGTCTGGAGCCTTACCCCCGGCGTCCGGTTATGCCTCGACGCTCTGCAGATTGCCGAGCCGTTCCTGCGCGAGAGCGGCGCCTGCAGTCAGCGCCTTGAGCGCCATGTCGACTTCTTCGCCGGTCACGATGAGGGGCGGTTCGAGTCGAATCACGCGCTGCATGTTGAGCGTCCAGGCCGCGGTCACGCCGCGCTTGAGCATCTCCGGGACGATGGTGCCGGCGTATCCTTCATGGTGCAGCTCGACGCCGACGAGTAAGCCCAGGCCCCGCGCTTCGCGTACGACGTCCGGGTATGCGGCGGCTACGCGACGCGCGCCAGCCAGCAGCTGCTCGCCGCGTTGTCGTGCCTTTCCTACGAGGTCGTCATCGCGCAAAACGTCGAGCGCCGCGAGCGCGGCGGCGCACGCGAGTGGGTTGCCGCCGAACGTGGAGGTGTGCGCGAGCGGTAAGCGAGCGTACGCAGCGTTCCATACCGAGGGGCGCGCGACGTACGCGCCGATCGGCACGACGCCGCCCGATAGCCCCTTGGCGAGCGCCAGCAGATCGGGAACAACGCCGTCGCGGTTGCACCCGAAGAGCAAGCCGCAACGCCCGAGCCCTGTCTGAACTTCATCGGCGATGAGGAGCGCGCCCGCAGCATCGCACGCCGCGCGTGCTCGGCGCAGATATCCGGACGGCGGAACGACGATGCCACCTTCGCCCTGCACGGGTTCGACGATGAACGCGGCCGCATCGCGCAACACCGGCGCTAGTGCCTTGGCGTCGCCGTACGGCACGTGCACGACGTCGGCAAGCAACGGCGCAAACGGCGTTCGGTACGCGTCACGGCCGCTGGCCGACAGCGCACCGAGCGTCTTGCCGTGGAAGGCATTGTGCGTCGCGACGATCTTCGCTCGTCCCGTCGCGGCCCGCGCGAGTTTGAGCGCACCTTCGATCGCTTCGGCTCCGCTATTGGCGAAGAACGAGATTGAAAGATCGCCCGGTGCGAGTTCGGCGAGGCGGCGCGCGAGCCGGCCGACCAGCGGATCGAACATCGTCTTGCCCGAGAGCGACATCCGCTCAAGCTGGTCACGCACGGCAGCGACGACGCGCGGATGCGAATGGCCGAGTGTGAAGACGCCGTAGCCGCCCGCGAAGTCGAGGTAGGCTTTACCGTTCTGATCCCAGATCGTCGTGCCGCGCGCCCGAACTTCGACGGGCGAACCCGACAGCTTCATCACCCGCGCCAGCGGCGGATTCACAAAACTCTTGTAGTTCTCGTACGTCTCGTCGAACAGCGCTTGCGGCGACGCTGCGCCGTATAACGCATCCGACGTGCTTTCGACCGCCGGGTCACCACGTCGCTCGTCTTCGACGGGCCGGTGATCGGATAGCCCGCTTTCGCTCTTCAAAGAATCGCCGTAATCGCTTTGCGCCTCGGCGCGATCGCGGCGGTCACTTTCATTCATGCTGCGATCGCTTTCGCGCATGTTGCGAACGCTTCGCTTCGCATTCGATCATGCGGCGACCGCTTCGCTTGCTTCGAGCCGTTCGATCGTCGCAGCGACGATGTCGAGCGTCTCCGCGGCGGTCACCGTGCGCATCAAGCGTTCGCGCAGTTCGCTCGCGCCGCCGAAGCCTTTGAGGTAATAGCCCAGATGTTTGCGCATCTGCGGGACCGCGCGTGTTTCGCCCCACTCGTCGACCATCGTACGGTAATGGTGCATCGCATAGCGCAGCCGCTCGGGCGCCGGCGGTATGGGACAGGCGGGACGCCCTTCCATCAGATCGCGCACGCCGCCCACCAGCCACGGGTTGCCGAGGACGGCGCGGCCGAGCATGATGCCGTCGATACCGCTCTCGCGCATCTTGTGCAGCGCGTCGTGCGGGTCGGCGAGATCACCGTTGCCGATGATCGGAATGTCGACCGCCGCTTTGAGCGCGGCGATGTGCGACCAGTCGGCGCTCCCTTTATAAAACTGCTTGGCGGTGCGCGCGTGCAAGGTCAGTGCCTGCACGCCGGCCGTTTGCGCGCGCCGCGCAACCTCGCGGTAGACGAGCTCATTTTCGCTCCAGCCCAGACGCATCTTGACGGTAACCGGGCAGTCGACCGCGGCGACGACGGCTCGCATGATCGCTTCGCATCGCTCGACGTCGCGCAGGCACGCGCTGCCGCCTTCCGTCTTCGTCACCTTCGGCGCCGGGCAACCGAAGTTGATGTCGACGATGTCGGCGCCGCACTCGCGCACGAGTTTCGCGGCGCGCGCCATCAAAGCCGGATCGCTGCCCCACAGCTGCGTCGCGACCGGCTTCTCGACGCCGTGCTGGTCGATCATCTCCATCGTCCGCTCATTGCCGTGCTGCAAGGCATTGGACGACACGAACTCGGTGACGGTCAATCCGAACCCGAACGGTTTGTAGAGCGCGCGCAAGGTGCGGTTCGTCACCCCCGACATCGGCGCCAGCACGACCGGCGGCCAAATCTCGAGGGACCCGATACGGAGCGGCGCGACGGCGTTGGGCATACCGCTTCAGTATACCATCGAAGCGAAACAGTTAGCCGGGCCGCTGCACCTGCGCCTCGTGGAAGATGCGCAGCCCCTCGAGAACGAGGTGCGCCTCGACGGCGTCGATCGTGGTAGTGTGCCGCGCGATCACATCGGCGAGGCCGCCGGTCGCAATGACGCGTGCGTCATCACCGATGGCATGCTTGAAACGGGCGATGAGCGCTTCGGTCTGGCCGACGAAGCCGAAGACGATGCCCGCTTGCAGGGCGGAGACGGTGTCACGCCCGATCGGGCCGTTCGGCGCTTCGAGCGCCACTTGCGGCAGTTTTGCCGTGCGCTCGACGAGCGCATCGATCGACGTGCGGATACCGGGCGCAATCGCCGCACCCAGAAATTCCCCGTCACGCGACACGGCTCCGAACGTCGTCGCCGTTCCGAAACCGATGACGATCGCCGGCGTACCGTATGCGGCTTTGGCTGCCACCGCGGCGGCGAGCAGGTCGCTGCCCAGCTCCTTGGGGCGTTCGGTCGATACCTCGATCAGCGATTGCGTCGCAGCCGTAAAGAACACCGGCTCGCAGCGGAAGTACGTTCGGCATGCTAGCGCAAGCGCTGCATCGGTTTGCGGAACCACACTCGAAATGGCGATCGCGTCCACCCCTGCGGTGGCAATCTCCGCGATCCGCAGCAACATTGTAAAAAGCAGTCCGAACTCGTCAGCCGTGCGGCTGCGCGACGTGCCGATGCGCCAATGCTTTCCTTCCGAGAGCGAACCGACCCGATCCGCCGCGAACAGCCCGAGCTTCGTATCGGTATTGCCGACATCGATCGCCAACAGCATCGAGGGAGACCCTACCTCACAAACATTTGTGCTTAATCAACTGGTATGTTGAGCGGCTCGTAAGCGTAGGAGCGCGTCCCATAGCGAACGGGCTAGTGCGCGTTTGGGGCCGCGGCCGAGCGGCTCACGGCCGCCGTTCCACAGCAGCACGAGTTCATTGTCGCCCGTGCCGAAGCCGCTGCCGGGCTGCGAGACGTCGTTGACGGCAATCGCGTCGAGGTGTTTTTGCGCTAGCTTCTCGCGCGCGTGCGCTTCGAGATCGTCCGTTTCGGCGGCGAAGCCGACTAGGAACGTGCCGTTTTTGCGTTCGCCGAGGGTGGCGAGAATATCCGGCGTGCGTTCGAGCCGCAGCGTCGCCGGCGCCTCGTCCTTCTTCACCTTACGTGGATGCGATCGTGCCGGGCGCCAGTCGGCGACGGCGGCGCTCGCGATCGTCACGTCGGCGTCGACCGCGCGTGCCAAAGCCGCGGCGAACATCTCTTGCGCGGTCGTGACGCGCTCGACCCGGGCGCCGGGAGGCGCTTCGACGAGCGTCGGACCGAGCACGAGATCGACCGCAGCGCCGCGGGCCAGCGCCTCGCGCGCCAGTTCGATGCCCATCGTTCCGGTCGAGGCGTTGGAAAGAAACCGGACGGGATCGAGCGCCTCGCGCGTCGGCCCCGCCGTGATCAGAACGCGCTCGCCGGCGAGCTCGTTCGAGCGCGCGAGCGCATCGTCGAGCGCTGCAACGATGACGTCACGTTCCGCGAGGCGACCGATGCCCATCTCTCGTTCGGCCAGGAATCCGGTTTCCGGCTCGACGATGATCACGCCCCGCTCGCGTAGGGTGCGCAGATTTGCTTGCGTCGCCTGATGCTCGTACATCGCCGCGTTCATTGCCGGCGCTACGACGATGGGAGCGCGCGTCGCGAGCGCGACATTGCACAGGAGATCGTCGCTGATGCCGTGGGCGAGTTTGGCCAGCACGTTCGCGGTCGCCGGCACGATCGCGAGAACGTCGGCCGCTCGAGCCAGGGCGATGTGCGGGATCGTTTCGGGCGCTTCCCAGAGCGACGTGTGCACCCTGCGCTGCGTCAAGGCCGCAAACGTCATCGCACCGACGAAGCGTTCGGCGCCGTCGGTCATCACGACATCGACGTGATCGCCGCGCTGCACCAGCGCGCTGCACAACGCCGCCGCCTTATAGGCAGCGATGCCGCCGGTGATGCCGAGCATGATGCGCTTCATCCGAGCGGTGGCACGCGCGCCGTTCGGTCGTGCAATTCATCGGTGCTTGCTTCCCGGCTGCGCCGGCGCGAACGCTCCGGCGTCACGATCGGATCGATCCCGTCCGCACCGCGCACCGGCACATTATCGAGCAAGCGCGTCGTTCCGGCGCGCGCAACGCCGATCACGAGCGACGGCCGCATGAGCGGCTTCTGCGGTCCGAAGGTTTGCGGATCGACGATGGCAAGGTACTCCCAGCGCAGCGGCGCCTGCAGCAGGGACTTTCCCGCCGCTAGCGCGCGAGCCGGTTGTATTTCACCACCCGCAACCGCAGCAGCGATCGCGCCGAGCGCGCGAAAAAAGCTCGGTGCCGCGCGGCGTTCGGCGGCATCGAGGTAGGCGTTGCGGCTCGATAGCGCGAGACCGTCGGGCTCGCGCACGGTCGGAGTGACGACGACGTGTGCCGGGAAATCGAGATCGCGAACGAGCGCACGTAAGACGACGGCCTGCTGCACGTCCTTTTGCCCGACGTACAGCAATGTCGGTTCGATCGCGTGCAGCAGTTTGCACACGACGGTCGCGACACCATCGAAATGTCCCGAGCGAACCGCACCTTCGAAATCCTGGGCAATCGGCCCGACGGTGACACGCGCGGCGAAGTCGCGCGGATACATCCGCTCGATCGACGGCGCGTACAACAGATCGACCCCGCTCGCCTCGAGCAATGCAACGTCGGCCTCGAACGAGCGCGGGTAGCGTTCGAAATCCTCGTTCGGGCCGAACTGGAGCGGGTTCACGAAGAGTGACGCGACGACCGACGCATTCTCTCGTTTCGCACGAGCGACGAGCGAAGCGTGGCCTGCGTGCAGAGCGCCCATCGTCGGCACGAGTCCGACGGGCCGCGCCAAGGTTCGCGCGATCGCACGCGCCGAACTCGGCGTCCGAACGATCTGCACCGTCAGCCCTTCCGTACCACGCGCAGCAACGTACTGCCGACGATGAACCGTTCGCCCGGCGAAAGTGCGGTCTCGGTCACGGCCCGTTCGCCGACGTGCGTCCCGTTACGGCTGGCCAAATCCGCAAGCAGCAGATGATCGCCATCGCGACGCACTTGCGCGTGCCGGCGCGAAATGTAGCGGTCGAGCGTGATGCACGCGCCGGCGACCGCCTCATCGCGGCCGATCGTGATCTCGCGCTCGAATGGCCACGTCTTACCGTCGAGCGGCCCGCTCAGCACCTCGAGAATATACATGCCTTTCGCCCCTTTTTTCCCAGGCGGCCTAAAGTTCCCCGGTGAAGGCCCGAGACGCACTCGAGCGTCGCCGCCGCGCAGCATGGCGTTCTTCGCCGAAGGGCGAATGAAGGAAGCATGTCAATCGGGTCCGATCCCGCCGATCACGGCTCCCTCGACGATCTCCTCAACCTGTTGGAGGTCGATCCCGACGCGCTGCGTGACGCGGAATTCGAGCAGACCCAATCGATCCTCGACACGCTGGTCAGCAAAACGATCGCCGCCGCCACGATCGAAGATACGCGCATCGTGATCGAAACGTCGGAAGGCAACCGTTACTTCTTCTACGGATTTATGGGCAGCCGCCACCGCTGAGGCGGTTCTGTAAGCGATTTCCGTTTGCGACGCGGCTCCATCGCCGCAAAGTCCAAGCCCTTGGCCCACCCGAGAAATCTTACCGTCTCGAACGTTTTGTGACGGGGTCGTTCGTGAATTGGTAAGGTCGTGAATTGGTTGTTGTTTTAGTCGGCTGCGTCGGCTCCGAGGGCGAGGCGTTGGACTTCGGCGGAAACGTAACGGATGATCTCTTCTTGATCTCGCGGGTCGATCTGGGTGAAGGCGATGCCGTGGAAAAAGCGCTTGTCTTCGGCGTTGTAGAACGACAGCACGATGCGTCCCCGGGCGACCAATTCGCGGCCGACGTCCGGTAGCGCAAAGCGCAGCAGCATCACCGAGCCGAGCGGGAGGTCTTCGTCGCTCGCCAGCCGGACGCCGCCGCCTCCGAGGTCGCTGATCTGGCCGCTCTTGGCCGCCTCCTCGCCCTCCCGCGTATACGAAACCGGTATTCCGACGGCAACCCGAACGTACCGTCGCCGATAGACCTCGCCGCCCGCAGTGACGACTTCGCCTTGCTCGCTCACGGATGCGTTGTTCCTTCCATATCGCCAGGAGCCTGTCGACTTAGGCCGCCCGACGGTCGTCCGCAACCCAGTACGGCATCGGCCGCGAACAGCGCCCCGAGCATCACGTGCGCCCGACTCGTCCCTCCTTGAAGGTAGACTTCAAACGGCGGCCGCAGCGGCGCATCGCACGATAGTTCGATCGTCGCGCCGGGGATGAAAGCGCCGCCGGACATCACGACCGGATCCGCGTACCCCGGCACCGCGCCGGGTTCAGGAGCGAAGCGGGCATTGACCGGCATGGCACGCTGCAGACCGCGCGCAAAAGCGAGCAGCCTCTGCGGCGAACCGAGCCTGATCGCTTGCACGGTATCGTAACGAGGCGCACCCGGACGCGGATGGACCCGCTCGCCGAGCTCGGAAAACAATGACGCTGCGAACTCGAGACCAGCCAAACATTCGCCGACCACCTTAGGGG
>JALYUD010000025.1 GCA_030853905.1 Vulcanimicrobiota bacterium | reverse complement strand
GTATTGATCTTCGCGCTCGTGCGCCGTTTCGCGCCCAAGATCTGGGCCTTTGCGGCCGCGGCCCTCTTCGCGTTCAATCCGGCCACGATCTTCATCTCGGCGTATTGGGGCCAAGTCGATTCGGTCGCCGGCGGCTTGACCTTAGGCTCGCTGCTGTTGATGGTTTCGAGCGAGGGTCGAACGCCGCGCGCGCAGACCTTGTTGATCGTCAATGCTTGGCTGCTGCTCGCCTTTTCCGTCCTGATGAAGCCACCCGCGATCGTACTCGTGCCGCTGTATCTGGCGTTCATCTTCACGACGGGGGATGGGGCGCTACGGCGACGCCGCGCGCTTGCCACCGCCTACGGCATCGTCGCGGGTCTGGCGCTCGCGTATCTGGCCGCCTTCGCTTTTCACGCCGGAACGAGCCCGCTCGATCAGTTCGCATGGCTCTACGGGCGTTACCAGTACGCGTCGAACGTCTATCCCTACAATTCGGTCAACGCCTTCAACCTCTACGTCGCGGCGGCAAACCACTTCTGGCAGCCCGACAACACGATGATCCCCAACTGGACGATCGGCGGCGTCGTCATCGGCCTGCCGCAGTACCTGTGGGGGATCGCGCTGCTGATCGCGGCCGTGCTGCTGGTCGTCTCGCGCTACTTGCAGCGGCGCGAGCCGCTCGCATTGCTCGAAGCGGCGATGATCCTATCGCTCGGCTATTTCGTTCTCTCGACGCGCATGCACGAGCGCTACATCTTCAACGCCGTTATGCTGGCGACGCCGCTGATCTTTGCGCGGCGCCGCTATCTGTATGCCGCCATCATCTTGTCGCTGACCTTGCTTGCCAACCTGTTCTACTCGCTCGACTATCTCGGTGTGATGACGGCGAATACGGCGGGCGCCGATCCGACCAACCTGATACCGTGGCTCAGCCGTCCGGCGGCACTGCTCAACGTCGCGGTGTTCTTCTATCTGGGATACGTGTTCTTGGGACCCGGTAACGACGCTTTGGAAACGATCGACTTCGCCGCTAACGCAAATCGCGCGCTGCGCATGGTTCGCGCTTGGTTCGCGCCGCTCGAAGGGGTCTGCGCGATGCGCCCGCTCGATTGGTGGATCGCCGGCGGAATCACTTTGGCTGCGTTCGTCGTGACCTTCGTCGGTTACGCGGTCCCCCCGGAGAAGATCTTCGATGAGATCTATTACGCGCGCGCCGGCGCGGAATATCTCTCACACAAGGAGATATTCGAGTTCACGCATCCGCCGCTGACCAAGCTGATCATCACCTTTTCAATGATCCTCTTCGGCGGGCTCCACGGGCTCGGTAATACCTCGACGGGTTGGCGCTTCTTGAACCTCATCGTCGGTGCGCTGATGGTCTTCGTGATCTATCTGTTCGCCAAGCGGCTGTTCGGATCGACCTTGTTCGCCGCCGTGGCGGCATTCTTGCTGACGGTCGACGGTTTTCGCTTCGCCCAGTCACGGATCGCCACGCCCGAGATCACGGTCGCTTTCTTCACCTTGCTGACGCTCTATGCGTTCTACCGCTTCTGGATTGCCGCGCAGGTCCGGGTCGTGTCGGGAGTCGACACCCCGATAGCGCAAGTCGAAGCGATTGCGATCGGCATCGGTCTGCTCGTTGCCGCCGGCCTGTCAGCCGTTCTACTGGTTGGGCAATCGGCGGCGGCTCATGTCGTGCTCTTCTTGTATTGCGGGTGCGGCTTCTATGCGGTGGTGCGCCTGGCCGTGCCCCGCTTCTTGGGCGCCAAGAGCGTCACGTCGTACGCGGATGGCTCGTACGTCAGCGAAAAAGCTCTGGTGACGCCCGACGGCGGAATGGTTCCGCTCGAACGCGGCGCGCCCGTCCCCGGCGAGCGTACCCGCGCGACCAAGAACGGGCTCGTGCACGAAGACGACGGCCTGCGCATCACCTATGCGCGCGACGGTTCGATGCGCTACGCGACCGACGATGGTGAGGCGCTGTTCTCGAGCGGAACGATGCGAGCAGGCGGTGCGCTGATCGACGGGCGACGCGACGGCATGCGCTGGTTGATCGTGCTGGCGCTTGCCGCCGGCTGCCTCGGTGCGTCGAAGTGGAACGGACTGTTCGATTTCTTCGTCGTCTGGCTCCTCGTGGTCTTCGTCGTCTCGCAGCGCTACTGGGGTGCGCTCCGGCGCGCGCTCGGTATCGGCGAAGCGCAGGCCGCTCCGGCGGCGTGGGGCAACCCACTCGGCTTCTCCGCCGATACGATCGTCACGCTGATGCTCTTCATCGGTGCGACGATCTACCTGCTCTGCTACATCCCGTACTTTACGCTCGGACACACCTTCGCGGACGTGGTCTCGCTGCAGCAGCAGATGTACGTCTATCACGCCGACACCGTGGCCAAAGCGACGCACCCGTATTCCTCGAAGTGGTGGCAGTGGCCGATCCTGCAGATTCCGATCTCGTACTACTACCACGACTTCCGCACGGGCGCCGCGGCGGCCAACGGCAATGCCTGCTGCGTCGCCGAAATACTGGCGTTGCCCAATCCATTGACCTGGTGGCTCGGCTTGATTTCGGTCCCCTTCATGGGTTGGATCGCATGGCGTGAAAAACACAAGGGCTTTACCTTGTTGTTCGTCGCCTACTTCATCCAGTGGCTGCCGTGGATCGCCTCGCCGCGGATCACCTTCGAATACCATTTCTTCCCGAATCTGGCGATCATCATGCTGGCCGACACGCTCTTGTTGGCTCGCGTGTGGCAGCTCGGCGCCAAGGTCGTAAACGGCATCAATTGGTATCGCATCGGCGTCGGCGCTTTTCTTGCGCTGTCGCTCGTTTCGTTTACGTTCTTTTATCCGGTCGTCGCCGGATCGCATGTGACGTACTACCAATGGGACGCGCGGATGCTGGGGGGCATCGAAGGCAGCAACTGGATCAACCCGCATCCCGGAAAGTGAATTTGTGGGGCACTAATGTCCGGACATTCGAAATGGCACAACATCAAGCTCAAGAAGGGAAAAGTGGACGCCCAGCGCGGCGCGCTGTTCACCAAACTTTCCAAGGAGATCATCCTCGCGGCGAAGAGCGGTTCGCCCGACCCCGAGGCAAATTACCGGCTCAAGATGGCCGTCGAAAAGGCGCGCGAGCACAACATGCCCCAAGATAACATCAAACGGGCGATCGCCCGCGCCGGCGGTGCAGACGGCGCGCGCGAGATCGACGAGATCCGCTATGAGGGTTACGGTCCCGCAGGTATCGCGCTCGTCGTCGACGCCGCCACGGACAACCGTAACCGCACGGCGGCGGAACTGCGTTTTCTGTTCAGTCGCCACGGCGGCAGCATGGCCGAAAGCGGTTCGGTCGGCTGGATGTTCGAACCATGCGGCTTGCTCGAAATTGAAAACGGCGACCGGGATGACGAGGCGTTGACCGAAGCGGCGTTGGTCGAGGGGGTCGTCGACGTGCATTTCGATGAGGGCTCGGCGCACGGCCGCTCGACCGTCGTGACGGAACCGGCCGCGCTCGCCGCGGTCCGTGAGGCGCTCGTCCGGCGGGGCTTGCGCGTGACCTCCCTGGTGCTGGGCGTCGAAGCGAAAGCGGCCGTGAAGCCGGAAACAGCCGATGTTCGCGACGTCGTCGGCTTGCTCGATGCGCTCGAAGAACATGAAGACGTGCAGCGGGTATTCTCGAACGTCGATCTCGACCTCGCGCAGCTCGAAGCGCTGACGTAGTGCGCCGTATCGCGGCCGACGGCGGCTCTCCAGCTGCGGGTGCGCGTCCGCGTTCGCAGCACTGGTTCGCGCGGCAAGATTGGCTCTTTGCCGCCGCGCTGGCGTTCTTCGTCGGCGTCAGCGTCTGGTTCGGCCGTGCGATCCAAGATTTCTTCGTGCCGCCGAGCAAAACGATCGCTACGCCGGCGCTCGTCGGCGAAACGCTCTCCGACGCGCTGGGAACCGCCGGAAGCATCCATTTGCGCGCCTCGGTTGCCGAGCGGACGCCGAGCGATCGCTATCCGCGCGATGTCGTCATGCGCCAGGACCCCGTAGCGGGCACGCAGGTCCGCCCGGGCCGGAGCATTTCGCTCGTCGTGTCGGGCGGCGTGCAGATCTTTGCGATGCCCGACCTGCGCTACGAGTCGCGCCGAGAACTGGGCCTCGACCTGTCGCACTATAAGCTGCAGCTCGGCAAGGTACGAATCGTCAGCAGCGAGGAGGTCCCATCCGAAGCCGTCGTCGCGCAAGATCCGCCGCCGCTGACCTCCGTACGCGCCGGCAGCGTCGTCAACGTCGACATTGCTAAAGGTGGCCCGCAGACGATCCGCGTGCCGCACTTCGTCGGCATGGACGTGAACGAGGCGCGCGACGTCGCGAGTCGGGATCACGTCCGCTTCGGACAGCTCGTTTGGACGCCGTTCGGGCGTTACGGCCAACCGCGTGGAACAGTCGTGTCGCAGAAGCCTGAAGCCGGAGCCGAAATCGGCGCGTTTCAAACCGTCTCCTTGCAGCTGAGCGCCGGACCGCGCGAAGCGGGTTATCTCATCCGTCAAGTTCACGCGACGGTAACGGTTCCGCAGGACGCCGCGGCAAACGGGAAGTCGCCGGTTGTGCGAGTCGAAGTGCACGACGAAACCGGGACGCGGAACGTCTACAACGCCTACGCCGAACCCAAACAGAAGCTCGACTTCAATCTGACCGTGGTCGGCACGGCCGAACTCGATGTGTTCGCTAACGACGGCTTACTCGATTCGACCAAGCTCGGCGTCGAGCCGCCAATGCAAGAATCGCAGAAGATGGGGCCGCCGCCGCCGGGTTCGAAACCCGGGCACGGAGCATCGTCGACCAGCACGACCGACTCGGCGACGACGGCGCCGTGATGAAGATCGCACCGTCGTTGTTGTCAGCCGATTTCAGCCGCATCGCCGAACAGATCGCGCTCGTCGAGGGCGCGGGTGCGAACTACTTACACCTCGATATCATGGATGGCCGCTTCGTTCCCAATATCACCTGGGGTCCGAAGATCGTCGCCGATCTGCGCAAACTCTCGCCGCTCCCTTTCGACGCGCACCTGATGATCGTCGAACCCGAACGCTACGTCGATGACTTTCGCGAAGCGGGCGCCGACATCATCACCTTTCACCTCGAAGCGACCGTGCACGCTCAGCGCCTGCTCACGTACATCCGCGCGCTTGGCGCCAAAGCGGGCATCTCGCTCTGTCCGCAAACGCCGGTCGTGCTGCTCGAAGATCTGATCGACGACGTCGATCTGATCCTGATTATGAGCGTCAATCCCGGCTTTGGCGGCCAGAGCTACATCACGAACTCGCAGAAGAAGGTGCGCGAAGCCCGCGCACTGATCGACGCGCGCAACCCCGGCTGTGAACTGGAGATCGACGGCGGCATCGGCCGCAAAAACATCGCCGACGTCGTCGCGGCCGGTGTCGACGTGGTCGTCATGGGTTCGAGCATCTTCGGCGCGGCAGAGCCGGCGCATGAACTGCGCGCACTGCGCGGGCTCGGCGACGCTGCGCTCGGCGGCAGGGTTCGCTGACGGCTTTCTGGCCCGAATCACGGCCGCAGTACACTCGCGACCGAGATGCGTTGCCGTGCTGAGCGAAGATGGGCTGGTTGCGGCCCTGCGTGAGGTCCTCGAGGCCCCCCTTGGCCCCGGGCATGCGAGTTCCCGCCACGTCGCAGCAACGCAGAGGCATCCCGCGCCACGCGGGATCATCGTCGGCATCGGCGACGACGCTGCCGTGTGGCAACCCTCGCGATCGCATCTGTCGGTCATCACGAGCGACGCGCTCATCGACGGCGTTCACTTTATGACGGCGGCGATGGAGGCGTCCGCCATCGGGCATCGCGCCCTTGCCTCCAATCTTTCGGATATCGCGGCGATGGGCGCCCGACCGGTTCTCGCGACCGTCGCCCTGGGCCTTACGCCGGCGACGACCGAACGATGGAT
>JALYUD010000020.1 GCA_030853905.1 Vulcanimicrobiota bacterium | reverse complement strand
GCTTGTCGTTTGTCGCGACACGAGTCGCAGTGAGCTCCTCATTGAATCGGTCGATGCGCCGACGTCGAACGGCCACGCAGGGATGCGAGCACCCGCGTTCCAGCGACGCTTAAGAAAGCGCGTTTCCGGCCGCGTTCGTCCCCAGCGCGATCACTCCTCGATCGCTGACTGGTGATCTTTGTGTCGGCGAAAATGCGCGGAAAGTCAGCGGGCGACACGACGAAGCGACGCGGGGATGCGGCGATTGCAAGGTCGGGCTCACGATTGCCGAAGAAATGCACATAAATGGCTGAAACGGATGACGACGCCTCGACCTCGCGGGATGACGCCGCAACGACTCCACGACCCTCCGCGGATGCGCTCGATCCGCTGGGCGTGAACAAGGCGACCTGGCAGGTCTGGCAAGCAATGGTGGGCGACCCGCAAAAGGTGTTGCAGTCGCAGGTGCAGTTGGCCAACGCCTGGGCCAACGTAGCGATGGGAACGCTGCGGCGTTCCGCGCCGGCGCTGGCCGAGGCGGCAACCGCCAATGGTGCCGCGCCGAAAGTCGACGTGTCGCCCGTCATTGCACCTGCACCCGGCGACAATCGCTGGAAGCATCCGGCCTGGAGCGACAACCCGCTGTTCGACGCGCTCAAACAGGGTTATCTGCTCGCGACCCGAGCCGTCCTCGACGGCATCGAAAGCGCACCCGGCGTCGACGTCGAAACGAAAACGCGCGTCAAGTTTTTCGCCAAACAGTTCTGCGACGCGATGAGCCCGACGAACTTTGCCTTCCTCAACCCGGCGGTCATCGAGGAGACGATCAACACCGGCGGAGCCAATCTGCAAAAGGGCGCGCAGAACGTGCTCGCCGATCTGCGCGACAATTCCGGCCGCCCTGCGCTCGTCGATAAGGCGGCCTTCACCGTTGGTAAGAACGTCGCGACCACACCCGGCGCCGTCGTCTTTCGCAACGAGCTGATCGAGCTGATCCAATACAAACCGACGACGAAAAAAGTCTATGCGACGCCGCTGTTGATCGTGCCGCCCTGGATCAACAAGTTCTACATTCTCGATTTACAGCCAAAGAACAGCCTGATCAAATTCGCGCTCGACAACGGCATCCAAGTGTTCGTTGTTTCGTGGCGCAACCCCGGACCGTCGCTCGGCCATCTCGGCTTCGACGACTATCTCACGCTTGGTCCACTGGCCGCCGGCGACGCCGTGCGCCGCATCGCGCAGGCGCCGACCCTCAACCAGATCGGCTACTGCATCGGCGGCACGTTGACGGCGATGGAGCTTGCGTACCTGGCGCAAACCGATCCGGCGCTCGTCGGCGGCGTGACGTTTTTCGCCGCATTGATCGACTTCGCCGAAGCGGGCGACCTCAAAAACTTTCTCGGCGCCGAAGCCGTCGCCTATGTCGAGCAGCGCATGACCGAATCGGGCGTGCTCGCCGGCAGCGACATGGCCGACACGTTCAACCTACTGCGCGCGAACGACCTGATCTGGAACGTCGCGGTCAACCGCTATCTGCTCGGAAAGGATGCGCCGGCTTTCGACCTGCTGTACTGGAACAGCGATGCCACCCGCATGCCGGCGGCGATGCACGCATACTACCTCAAAAACATGTATTTGCGTAACGCGCTCGCGCTCGGAAAGCTGGATTTCAAGGGCGTGCCGATCGACCTGCGGACCGTCCGCAACGACGTCTATGCGGTCGCCTCGATCGAAGACCACATTGCGCCGTGGCGCTCGGTCTACAAGATGACGCAGATGTTTTCCGGCGACACCAAGTTCCGTCTGGGACACTCGGGCCACATCGCCGGCATCATCAATCCGCCCTCCGGCGGCAAAGGAAACTACTGGCGCAACGATGCGAATCCGCCCGCTGCCGAGGAGTGGCTCGCGGGCGCGGAAAAAAGCGCCGGTTCGTGGTGGCCGGATTGGATGACGTGGCTGCAGCAGCGCTCCGGGAAGCAAGTTCCCGCCCCGGCCGCGCTCGGTTCGGCCGACATGCCGTCGCTCGAAGCCGCGCCGGGAACCTACGTCCTGGAAAAAGCCTAAGGTGTGGCGCCCAATTGGGCGGCACACTCTAGGCGGCCGAGCAGACTTAGCGCTTCGCGCTGGTCTTTTTGCGGGCGGGTCGTGCGGTGGGAGTCGAGGCGTTGGCGGCGGCTGCGGCCGCTCGGGCGATCGCCTTCGTCAAGCGGCTCTTTTTGCGAGCGGCCTTGTTGGGGTGGATGACGCCCTTCTGCGCCGCCTTGTCGAACTGGCTCTCGACCGCAGCGGCGTTCGCCGCGTCGCCCGAAGCGCCGGCTTTCTTGAAGAGCGTCTTGAGGCGCGTCTTGACGTCGCGATTGCGCAGTTCGCGCTTATCCGACTGACGGACCCATTTCTCGGCGGCTTTGATGTTCGGCAAGGAAGCGGCTCCAGCGGTGACGGCAACAGCAGGGCGAGCGCTCGGCACGCCGAGCGTCTCGCAACGCGCGGCAGTATAGCACGGCTCTCGCAGACCGTCTAGCACTTTGGAGCTTTCCGATCTGCGCTTCGGTCATGCGCCGCTACCACCGCGAGGACCGGGCTACGACCCCGCCGCGGATGCGTTCGCCCTGATCGCGCCCGGGACTCCGTCGCCGGCGACAACGCCGATCCCGGGTAGCCAGGATTTCGATTCACTGCGGCCCGGACAGCGCTTCGTCGTGCGCGTGCCGGCGGCATGGAACGGCGATCTCGTCGTCTGCGGCACGCCGGCGATGCGCAGCGAGTGCGCGAGCGACGCGACTCTCGGCGACTTCCTGCTCGCGCGCGGCTACGCGTTCGCGGCGAGCAACAAAGGGATTCCGTACAACGGCATCATCGAGCCGGCCGACGCCGGCGTCGCGCGTGCCGACGCGTATCTCATCCCCTTCGATCTGCCCGGCGTTCCCAAGAACACGGGCGCAATTCGGCTCGGCGCGCTGTCGCCGCAAGCCGCCGACGTCGCTGCCTGGCACGCGGATCTTGCAACACTGATCGTAACCGTGAAAGAGCGCCTACGCACGGTCCGCGGCCGCGCGCCGCGCCGGACATACGCGGTCGGCCTTTCGCTCGGCGGTGGTCAGGTGCGTTGGCTGCTCGAGCGCCATCCCGAACTGGTCGACGGCGGGGTCGAATGGGCCGCGGTCTTGTGGCGTCCCGAGCAGAACGTGCTGACGTCCCTGCCGACGTTCTTGCGGTACATGCCGGCCTATTTGGCCGGGGGCGGCAACGCCGCAGCGGCACGCGACGCGATCGTCGCTGCCGGGTTTCCCGCCGATCGAAGGGGCTCGCTCCCCGAACATCGCTCGCTGTGGGACGATCACTATAGTTTCGCACCGTACTATGCGGACCTGACGACGTTTGCCTTCGCGAAGCTGCTCGATCCGGAGGCCGGAGCGCTTGATACGCTCGAGTCGCGAGCGGCCTACGCGCCCTCGGCACCGGCGCGGGCCCGCATCGACGGCTTCGCCCACACGGGCGCTCTGGAACGTCCGTTGCTCGCGGTCGTAGGCGATAGCGACGTCTTCATTACGCCGCAACACAACGCCGCTCCGTATCTCGAAGCGGTGCGCGCCGCGGGCTGCGGCGCACGCTACGAGCAGTACATCGTCGCCGGCGGTACCCACGTCGATGCCTACGCCGCTTTCGGTTACCGGCTGCAGCCGCAGCTGCCGTTCGTATGGCGCGCCTTCGAACGTCTCGTGGCGGTTGTCGAGGGAGGTTTGCCGCTGCGCGGCGACGGGCGGACACAGCTGGTGCGAACGCCCGCTGAGATCCGTTAGAGAGTTACGGCCCCTTCATCGAATCGCGCCTCCAGCGCTCGCTCGCTTTGACGGCGACGGCGGACGAAGCGTTTAGGTTCTAGTCTAGGAGCCCGTCGGACTTTGTCCGAGGGGCGACGACGGGCGGATCGGCCGAAGGCCGAACGCAACAGACTCGACGAAGTCGAATCCCTAGCGGCGGAGATCCGACACGTTGCCGGGGTTGCGACGGCAAATGGCGAGATAGTTAGCGTAGCGGCTCGCTGCGATGACGCCCGCGTCCGCGGCGAGGCGCACCGCGCAAGCCGGCTCGCTGCCGTGGCGACAATCGGCGAAGCGGCAGCGCGGTGCGAACGGCGCAAATTCGACGAACCCGCGCGCGACCTCGGCCGCGCTGCAGCCCGTCAACGCGAACTCGCCGACGCCCGGGCTGTCGATCAAAAATCCGTTGCCCAATCGTGCCAGTCGGCCGGTCATCGTCGTCTGCTTCCCGCGCCCGCTCTGCGCCACGTCGCCAATCGCGCCGCTGCCCCCGAGGGAACGAAAGAGCGAACTCTTTCCGACGCCCGATTGGCCGATGAGAAGCGTATGGGCATCTTCGAGGGCCCGCGCTATGGCGTCGACGCCGCTCGCCGTCTTGAGGTTCGCTGTGAAAGTCGCGTAGCCGAGCGACGCGTAGAGCGCCGCAATCGCTGCGGCGTCGACCTCGGCGGCGGCGGCCAAGTCCGGTTTGGTGAAGATCGCACGCGCCGCGATGCCGTGGATCTCGGCGAAGGCGAACAGCTCGTCGACCATGGAAAGCTGCAGCGGCGGCCGCGCGAACGCGGCGACGATCGCGATGCCGTCGACGTTGGCCGCCATCGTTTTGACGCGGCCGCTTGCAATCGTACGCTCGAGCGAGAAGCTGCGCGCTTCGCGTGCGTCGACGAGGACTCGCCCGTCATCGAGGGCCGTCGCCCGGACGAGATCGCCCGGAACGAGCGCAAGCCGTTCGACGTTCTTTCGCAGGGCAGCAAGCCGCACGATGCTCTCGTCTTCGAACGCGACCCAGGCCGCGTTGCGCCCGACGCTCACGACGCGCGCTCGCCGCTCGGCAGCGGGCGTCACGAATGAGTCAAGCGACGGCACGTATAAAGTATGCGGCAGCCTCGGATCGATAGGGAATTTTGTGAAGCGGTACGCCAGCGTCCGGTTCGCCGGCGCGCTCGATGATGCGGAGCGCGGGTCGGCGGAGCGTTTGCTACGTTCGGCCCAAGCGCGCGTCACATCCTGGAAGGCGACGGCATCGCGCACGTACGCGCTGCTCGAACTGGGGCCGTCGGGGGATGCCGTTTCCGCCGTTGCCGAACTGCTGATCGATCGCTTCGAGCGGGCGCGAATCGATGCGCCGCCGCTGCTCGTGCTGAACGTTCGCCCGGCGCACGCCGGCGCTCTCGGGCGCTTGACCGACGCGCTCGGCGGCCCGGGACGCCCCGCTGGAATCATCGACGTGACGGCGGACGATGACGCACTGCTGGTCGAACTCGACTCGCGGCGTACGCCGCTTGCGCTCGTCGTCGCTCTGATCGACGTTGAGCTCGCCGTACAGCCGGGACGGACGATCGAGCCGCTCCTGGGGCTCGACGATGAAAATCTCGCCGCCTTTACCAGTGAGTTCCTCGGCATCGGCGTCCTCGACGCGTCGCGCATCATCGAGACGCACGTTGCAGCGCTCGAAGCGGACATTGCCGGGCCGCAGGCGAGGGCACGATGAGGATGCACTTTCCGCATCTTCCGGCGCCGATCGCCACCTTCGGCATCAGCGACGCCGTCGACATCGTGGCGACGGCACTGCTCGTGTATTATCTGCTCGTGCTGATGCGCGGCACGCGGGCCGTGCCGATCCTCTTTGGAATCATCGTGCTGGCGGCGCTGCTCGGGCTAGCGAACATCTTTCACCTTCTGCTGCTGGCGACGATCCTGCAGTATGCGCTGCTCGGGACGGCCGTTACCTTGCCGATCGTCTTTCAGCCGGAACTGCGGCGCTTGCTCGAAGGCCTCGGTCGCGGCGGCATGATCGCGCGGCGCGAGGGCCTCGAGGAGAGCGTGACCCTGGAGGAAGCGCTGACGACCCTCGCCCGAGCCGCCGTGGCCTCTCGCGCAACCGCGTCGGCGCGCTGATCGCCATCGAAGGCGCAACCGGGTTGCGCGAATTCGTCGAGAGCGGCACGCGGCTCGATGCAAAGCTTTCACCTGAACTCTTGCTCGCGCTCTTTACGCATAGTTCGCCGCTGCACGACGGCGCGGCGATCGTGCGCGGCGCCCTCGTCGAAGCCGCCGGTTGCTTTCTGCCGCTTTCCGAAAACGTGCTGACCGAAGCCCACCTCGGCACTCGGCATCGCGCGGCGATCGGGCTTTCCGAGCAGACCGATGCCGTGGTGCTGGTGGTTTCCGAACAGACCGGCGCGATCTCGATCGCTCGGGCCGGCCGGCTCTCCCGCGAATCGGACGAAGAGAAGCGGCTGCGCACGGTTCTGCTGGCCTGCTGCCGCGCCTCCCGTCACCGTCCGACCCAACTCGCGGCGTCCGTTCGCTTCGCGCGGCGCTTTGGACGACGCTTGCGGCGAGCGCAACACAGCGGAGAGTTTGCTCCGCGTGCTTGAACGGCTGCAAAATAATTTAGGACTAAAGATTCTGTCGCTCGCGATCGCGCTGTGCGCGTGGGCGTACTTGCGGTTCACGCCCAATCCCGTCATCGCGACCGCGCGCTTCGCCGAACCGATCACCGTGCCGATTACGACGGCCGGTCTCGCGTCGGGGGAGATCGCACACCTGAGCGACCGTGAAGCGACCCTCACGGTCGACGTCAGCCGTGAGGGCGGCGTCGTCCGGCCCGAACTGGTACGTGCGGTCCTGGACCTCGCCGGGCGGGGCCCGGGCACCTATAACGTTCCGGTGCAAACGGTCGCGCCGAAACTCGAGATCAAGTCGCTCTCACCGGCGTCGGTCACCTTGACGATCGAACGGATCGAAGAGCGCAGTCTCCCGATCGCCGTGCATTACACGAACTTTGGTCGCAAGGTCGTCGTGGGTCCGATGGACATCGCGCCGCTGGCCGCGACGCTGCGCGCCGCGACGAGCACCCTCGGACGGGTCAGCGGCGTGCGCGTCGATGTGCCGCTCCCCTCGAAACCCGGCAAATTCGACGAGATGCTCCGACCGCTGCCGATCGACGCGCGCGGCGCCGCCGTCGGCGGCGTCGCGATCGAACCGAACCTCGTTCGCGTTCGCACGACGTTCGCCGCTGCTTCACATTAACGCCGTCGCGCAATCGTTGACGAGCGGCGAGTCGATGCCGCGCTGCGACGCCGCTCGCCGGTCAGCATCGCGAATGCGTCGAAGCTGCGGCTCATGAACCGACAAGCACTTCCCGGCGCTCGTCTCTTCGGGACCGACGGCGTTCGTGGGGTCGCCAATCGTGAATTGACGCCTGAGCTTGCGCTTGGGATCGGGCGTGCGGCCGGCGGAATCGTGGCTGCCCGTAGCCCGCGTGAACGGGCCATCGTCGTCGGGCGCGATACGCGGCTTTCCGGGACGATGCTGGAAGCGGCGGTCGTCGCGGGCATCACATCGACCGGACGCGACGCGCTCGCGGTCGGCGTCATTCCAACGCCTGGGGTGGCGCGGATCACCGTAGCCGTCGGCGCTGCGGGGGGCGTGATGATCAGCGCATCGCATAATCCGATCGAAGATAACGGCATCAAGGTATTCGGTCCGGACGGCTTCAAACTCGACGACGCCGGCGAACGGGAACTCGAAGCCGCCTGCGATGGGGAGCAAGACCTTCCGCGCCCGACGCACGGCGGCGTCGGCATCGTTCGCTCCGCGCCGCAGTTGGTCGAACGGTACGTCGAACGGTTGCTGGAAGATGCCGCGGACCTGTCGTCGCTCACGCTCGTCGTCGACGCCGCGTTCGGTGCGGCCTACGAAATCGCGCCGCGCGCGTTCGCCCAAGTCGGTGCTACGGTCGAGCCACTGCACGCGCAGGACGACGGCTCCCGCATCAACGTCGCCTGCGGGTCGACCGACCTGCGCTTGCTCGCCCGGCGCGTTCGTGCGTTAGCGGCCGAGCGCCCCGCAGCGCACGTGATCGGCGTCGCTTTCGACGGCGATGCCGACCGCGCGCTCTTCGTCGATGAAGCAGGCGACGTCAAGAACGGCGATCACATCATGCTGATGCTCGGCCGCGACAAGAAGCGCCGCGGCATCCTGGCCCGCGACACGGTCGTCGGCACCGTGATGAGCAACGTCGGACTCGAGCGTGCGCTGCACGCCGAAGGGATCGGGCTCGTGCGTGCGGCGGTCGGCGACCGCTACGTGCTTGCCGAGATGCGCGCGCACGGTTTTATGTTCGGCGGTGAACAATCTGGGCACGTGATCGATCTCGAACGGAACACGACCGGGGACGGCTTGGCCACCGCGCTCGCTGTGGCGTCGCTCGTCGTTCGCGATGGGCGAACTCTGCGCGAACTCGGTGCGGCTTTGACGGTCGCGCCGCAAGTGCTCGTCAACGTTCACACGCACGACCGCAGCGTTCTCGGCGACGAGGCCGTGCAGAGCGCGATCGCGCGTATCGAAGGAGAACTGGGGACGACCGGGCGCATCCTCGTGCGTGCATCGGGAACGGAACCGCTGATCCGCGTCATGATCGAAGGCGACGACCGGACCCGCATCGAGCATTTTGCGCGCGAAGTGGCAGAGACGGTCGAACGCGCGGATTCCGGCACCTCGACGCACCGCGCATCGCCTTGATCGCGGCCATCGAGCCGTTCGGGCGCACAGCGACGGACAGCCAAAGGTAAACCACTAAAGCACCAGCCTGCTGACGCAGCACCGTGCCTGCGGCGTGGGTGCGCCGAGCCGAGCGCCGCACGGAATCTGCTCTGTGTTAAGTTTTACTTGGGCACAGGTGCGCTGCAGGAGCTGGACCTTCGGGGGCCAACCGGCTGGGCGAGCGTTATCGCTAGCGCGCCACGTACGGATTTCGGTTCGTGCGTGTCATCATACGCCAAAACGCCGAATTCGGATGATTCCGAAGCGGGGGACTCCACGGTGGGGTGAATGCGCCGGTCGGCGCTAGGGCAGCCTCTGGGCCCGAACCCGTCAACTAACCTCGCAGGCGTCGAAAGAGGAAGAAGTTGTCAAGACCGTTTGTAACGGCACTTGTTGCCGTTGTTCTAAGTGGTGCGCTCACGACCGGCGCGCGGTCGCAAACCGGCGCTCCGTTGCTCCAAGCACTGCCCGACGCTGTGACGACCTCGGCGATGCCGACGGCCGATGCAGACCTCCAGATGTGGTCGCCTAATCGTGCCGCAGCCGTCCGTGCTTGGAAACATGTCCGCCATCCCGCTGCAATGCGCCGGTTCACGCGAGGGATAGTCCGCCGCACGTCGTCGTTGGCGCTTCACCTGACGCGCGATGCCCTGCGCTTCATCGGGACGCCCTACGTTTTCGGCGGGACGTCGGCGTCGGGATTCGACTGTTCAGGCTACGTTCAGCATGTGTACGCGATGCTCGGAGTCGCCTTACCGCGCACCGCCGACGCGCAATTCTACGCGGGGCGCCCGGTACGCGGCGGCAAGGTCCCCGGTGACCTCGTATTCTTTCAAACCTACGAATCGGGACCGTCGCATGTCGGCATCTATCTCGGAGGCGGCCGTTTCATTCATAGCAGTTCCAGCCACGGCGTCATGATCAGCAGCATCTCCGATGAATACTGGTCGGCACATTATCTTGGAGCCAAGAGGGTCGCCCGCGTCGTCAGCATGCGCCCCAGCCGATTCATCCTGCACTGAGCCGCCTCGCGCGGGCTCGAAGCACACGCGCGTCAGTTGATCGAGGTCACATTTCTTTGGCGCGGGCATCGAATGCCCGCGCATTTTCGTTTCTAGAGCATGGCCGCTTGCGTTACGATATTTCGAGTCAGGGCCTCGT
>JALYUD010000154.1 GCA_030853905.1 Vulcanimicrobiota bacterium | reverse complement strand
GCCGAAACCCACAACGAATGCGGCAGCAGAAGCGGGCGGCATCAGGGCTTCGCACCATGAAAGGTCACCCGGGCAACGTCCGGACAAGGGAACGGCGCCCGAACCCGGCACGGGAGGGTCGCACGCTGCAGCCGCTGGTAAAGGCACGGAGTCCCGGCTCGAGACGGCGCATTCCAAAAGAACGGCTTATGTCGGCGTGCCGCGAGCATCGTTCGGCGCGGGAGGCCGTTTGCGGGGAAGCGCCCACCACGGCGGCACCGCCGCGCATCTCGCGGCTCTCAATTCGCGGCTCAACGCGTTCCTGCCCGCGGGAACACCGGTCGCCTATTCCGACCGGCAATACACGAACGACCTGACGCAGGCGCTAACCGAGGCGCGCGCTGCGTACTACCAGGTCGCTGCGCCGCCCCAGAGCGTCCTCGAACGGGCGCTCTATGTGGTCCGGCAGGGCGCCGGCCTCGCCGACGGCCACGGCAGCATCGTCTACATCCTCAAGAAACAGCGTTTCTTCGGCATTGAAATCTGTACCGGCTGGAAAGTGGAGAACGACGGCTCCGGCGCGATCGGTGGATACACGTTCGGCTCCTGCGGCGGCGACCGGACGGAGCCACCCGGCGGTCTGCCGACCTTAGCGCCGAAGCCCGCCGGCGTTTGATCGCACGCCGACAAACCAGGTGTTCGCCGCAGCCGCGTGACCACGCCCACCATTCGCTGCCATGGCAGGTCGAGACGGTGGACACCTAAGCGAGCACCGGCGCCGCGTCGATAGCACGAAGGAGTACCATGCTTTCGTTCGACGCCCGGAGCGCATCCCGGCAAGAGCTCTATCGCGATCTGGTGTACGGCACCGCGGAATTGGTGTCGCGCAGTTTGCCGATGGACGAACTGTTGGCAAACGCGGTCGATCTCGGTACAAGCTTCTTCAATGCATCGTCGCTCGAGATCAAGCTGAACGACATCGGTCTAGCGTCCGCCGCGTTCGACGTGATGCGGACAGACGTTTCCCCGAGCGCACCCGACGCGACCTCGATGCACGTCCCGATCCGCTTCGGCACTGAGGTGTGCGGCGTCATCTCGATCGTTGCCTCCCCTGGGATGACGTTCGACGACGTCGATGCGTCGTTGTTCGAGAAATGGGCGCTGCTGCTGGGCGTGCGCATTGCCGAACTTCATCTGCGCGCGGCCAATGCACGGCTCGAAGTATTGGCCGGTATCGACGGCTTGACTGGCATTTACAACCGCCGTGCCTTCGGCGAGCTGCTCGCCCCGGCGTGGGAACGCGCCAGCCGCAGCGGCGCGTCGCTTGCGATCGCGATGATCGACGTCGATTTCTTCAAATCGTTCAACGACAAGTACGGCCATGTCGCCGGCGACACGTGTCTCAAGGCGATCGCAAAGTCGATCTCACTGTCGCTGCGCGGCGGCGACGTTCTGGGTCGTTACGGCGGCGAAGAGTTTTCGGTCTATTGCGAAGGGTCCTCACTCGACGCCGCGATCGAAGTCGCCGAACGGCTGCGCGAGAACATCTACGCGCTCGGCATACCGCATCTCGGTTCGCGCTTGGGACGCGTCACGGCGAGCGTCGGCGTCGCCGCGGTCGTGCCACGCGCGGGTGGCGATTCCTCTGCACTCCTGGAACGTGCCGACGCCGCGCTCTACGGCGCCAAAGAGCGCGGACGCAACCGGGTTGTCGCCGAAGCGTACGTCTCCGCATCGAGCGCCGCGTTGCCGCGCCAGGAGGTGCGCAGCAATTTACCCAGACCCGTGTCGTCGTTCTGCGGGCGGAACGAGGACGCTCGGCGGCTTCACTCGGCGCTCAGCGAATCACGACTTGTCACCTGCACCGGGTTCGGTGGCGTCGGCAAGACGCGGCTCGCTCTGGAAGTCGCGAGCGAGCTGGCCGCTTCCTATCGCGATGGTGTGTGGCTGGTCGACTTGGCCGGGACGCGCGACGCCGAAGTCATACCGGCACTCGTTGCCGCGGCACTCGAGGTGCGCGATCCGGCGGCAGCGAGTTCGGCGGCGGCGCTCGCCGAGCGCTGCCGCCATAAAAAGTTACTGCTGCTCCTGGACAACTGCGAACATCTCAAGGACGCTTGTGCCGCGTTCGCCGCAACCGTGCTGCGCGGGACGACGCATGTGCGCATCTTGGCGACCAGCCGTGAAGCGCTCGATACGGCCGAAGAACTCGTCGTCGGGCTCGCGCCGTTTGCGTTACCGGCAGACGCGAAGCTGACGGTGTGCGAGGCCCTCCGCGTTCCGGCGATCCGGCTCTTCGTCGAACGTGCCCGTGCCGTAACGAATTTCGAGCTCGACGAGAGCAACGTCGAAGCGGTCGTCGATCTGTGCCGCCGCGTCGACGGGATCGCGCTCGGCATCGAATTAGCTGCGGCGCGTCTCAAGATGCTCAGCCTCGAGCAATTGCACGGCAAGCTCGATGACCGTTTCGGGGTGCTCGCCGGCACGGGAAGGGGCACCCGACGGCAGCAGACTTTGCGCGCGCTGATCGACTGGAGTTTCGACCTTCTCTCGCCGCGAGAGCGCACGTTGTTCATGCGCTTGGGAATCTTCGCGGGCTCATTCACGTTGGAAGCAGCGACGGCGGTCTGCGGCGACGATGACCCGAGCGACGACGTTTTCGAGACGCTCGATGCGCTCGTCGACAAGTCGTTGCTCGTCGTCGAGTCGCGGCGGGACGCGCAGCATACGTTTCGCTTCTTCGGGTCCATCCGCAGCTACGCGCGGGACCGGCTGACGACCGAAGCGGAATTCGAGGCCGTTGAGTCCCGGCATCGCGAATACTATGTCGCCGCGGCGACGGCTGCGGGCGCAATGCGCGGTGGCCCGGACTGGCTCGCGGCATTGCGACCGCTTGAAAATGCCGGCGACGATTTGCGCGGCGTGCTCGAGTCGACGCTCGGTGCCCGTCGCCACCCCGCCGCGGGCGCGCAGTTAGCGGTGAACCTCGTCGATCACTGGTTGCGGCAAGGCGCGCTCCGGGAAGGGCGAGCGTGGCTGGAGTGCGCCCTTGATCGCGAAGACGCGACCTTCACACCCGACCTGCGGGCCCGCATACGGATTGCGCTGCTCGATTTTCAGCAGCCGGGAACGGCCCATGCCGATTTGGTCATCGCCCGCGAAGCACTCGAGACAATCGGTCATGGCGCGGACCGACGGCTCCTGGGCGTTGCGTTCTTCCACCTGGGGAAGGTTCACATGGCTCTCGGCGACGCCGCCGCGGCGAACGAGAATTCATGCGCCGCGCAACGCGAGGCCGAGTCCTGCGCGGACTCGTTCACCTTGGCCCGCACCGCCAATCAGCAGGGCATCATCGCGATTATGAGCGGCGACGGTGCGAGCGCAGTCTCTTTCTTCAGCCGTTGCGAACAACTTTATCGCCGTATCAACCGCGAATCACATGCCGCCTTTCCGCTCGGGAACCGCGCCGAAGTGGCGCACGGCCGGGGACATCACGAGGAAGCGATCGACCTTGCCAAACGGGCTCTGGCGATTGCCGAACGCAACCGCGATCATGGTTCGGCTTCGTGGTTACTCGGCAACCTGGGATCATACTATCTCGCGGCCGGGGATAGCGAATCGGCTGCCTCATTTGCGCGTGACGGATTTCGGCCGGCACTTGAAGTCGACGATGAATGGCAAGTGTTGAATTGCACCGACACCTACGCCCGCATCTCGTACGAACGCGGCGATCCTCAGACTGCGGCGCTGCTCCTTGGTTATGCCGAACGCCGCTTGGCGGTCCTTGACGTTCCGCGCCAGACCCTCGATCAGCAGCGCATGACCGAACTCGCCGAGAAACTGCGAACGACCCTTGGCCCGCTTCGGGTCGAACGGCTTCTGGCTCGGGGTGGCTCGCTCTCCTGCGAGGAGATGCGCGAACTCGTGGCCCCGAGCCTTCGGAAGCTGTCGGCCGCGCCGGTTTCGAGCGATCGCGGTGCTGCGCCGAATGAAGTGATCTTGCCTTCGCTTGCGTCAGCTTAGCGCCCTCGACCCGTCGACCGCAGTGCCGCAACCGTAAAACGGGGAGGCCGCGTCGGCACAACGCCCGGCGCGCAGTGATGAGGGCCACCTTCGCTTAGCGGCGGCTCAGCGGGCGCCTAAGCCGGTGCAGTCGGCGCGTCGATATCCCTGACAGGCACCATGCTTTCCTTCGATGCCCGGGACGCCCCCCGGCAAGAACTCTATCGCGACCTCGTTTACGGCACCGCGGAATTGGTGTCGCGTAGTTTGCCGATGGACGAACTTCTGGAAAGCGCCGTCGATCTCGGCAAGAGCTTTTTCAATGCCTCGTCGCTCGAGATCAAACTACTCGATGCGGACCTCATGGAAGGGGGGAGCAGCGCCGGTTTGTACGGCGTTCGCTCACAGATCGAGCAGGCTTGCTTCGACGTGATGCGAACCGGCGTCACGCACATCGCGACCGACGCGACGTCGATGCACGCTCCGATTCGTTTCGGCGACGACGTGCGCGGCGTCATCTCGATCGTCGCCTCCGCCGGGATGACGTTCGACGACGTCGACGCGTCGCTGTTCGACAAGTGGGCTTCGCTCTTGGGGGTGCGCATCGCGGAGCTGCACCTTCGCGCCGACAATGCCCGGCTCGAAGTGCTGGCGGGCATCGACGGCTTGACGGGCATTTACAATCGGCGTGCCTTCGGCGAAATGCTGGCGCCGGCGTGGGGACGCGCGAGCCGCAGCAACGCATCGCTTGCGATCGCGATGATCGACGTCGATTTCTTTAAATCGTTCAACGACAAGTACGGCCATGTCGCCGGCGACACGTGTCTCAAGCAGATTGCCAAGTCGATCTCACTGTCGCTGCGCGGCGGCGACGTTCTGGGTCGCTACGGCGGCGAAGAATTCGCAGTCTTTTTCGAAGGGTCCACACTCGACGTCGCGATTGAAGTCGCCGAACGGCTGCGTGAGAACATCTACGCGCTCGGCATACCGCATCTGGGTTCGCGCCTGGGGCGCGTGACGGCGAGCGTCGGCGTCGCCGCGGTCGTGCCGCGCGCCGGCGACGATCCGTCGACGCTGCTCGAACGGGCTGATGCCGCGCTGTACGGCGCCAAAGAGCGTGGCCGTAATCGCGTCGTCGCCGAAGCGTATGTCTCCGCTTCGAGCGCCGCGTTGCCGCGTCAGGAGGTGCGCAGCAATCTGCCGCGACTCGTGTCGTCGTTTTGCGGACGACACGACGATGTGGGGCGTGTTCGCTCGGCGCTCGGTGAATCGCGGCTGGTCACCTTGACCGGCTTCGGCGGCGTCGGCAAGACGCGGCTCGCACTGGAAGTTGCAACCGAGCTGGCGGCAACGTTTCGCGATGGTGCTTGGTTCGTCGACTTGGCCGGGACGCGCGATGCCAAAGTCATACCGGCACTCGTTGCCGCGGCGCTCGAAGTACGTGATCCCCTGGCCGCCGCTTCCGCGGGGGCGCTCGCCGAGCGCTGCCGGCACAAAGCAGCGCTTCTGGTGCTGGATAATTGCGAACATCTCAAGGACGCTTGTGCAGCGTTCGCCGCAACGATGCTGCGCGCGGCGCCCCGTGTTCGCATCTTGGCGACCAGCCGTGAACCTCTCGACACAGCAGAAGAAGTCGTTCTCGGGCTCGCGCCGTTCGCGGTACCTGGCGGGAAGCTGACGGCGTGCGAGGCGCTTCGCGTGCCTGCCATCCGGCTGTTCATCGACCGTGCGCGCGCCGTGACGGATTTCGAACTCGACGAGAGCAACGTCGCAGCCGTCGTCGATCTGTGTCGCCGCGTCGACGGCATTGCGCTCGGCATCGAGCTGGCCGCGGCGCGGCTGAAGATGCTTAGCCTGGAACAGTTGCAGGGCAAGCTCGATCGCCGTTTCGGCGTGCTCGCCCGCACGGGGGCAGGACGGCAGCAAACCTTACGCGCGCTCATCGACTGGAGTTTCGAGCTGCTGTCGCCGCGAGAGCGCGCCCTCTTCACACGGCTCGGCGTCTTCGCCGGCTCGTTCACGTTGGAAGCTGCGACGGCAATCTGCGGCGACGATGAGTTATGCGAAGGCCACGTCGATCATGCGGCCGTTCTCGGAAGCCTCGATGCGCTCGTCGACAAGTCGCTGCTCGTCGTCGAAACGCGCCGAGACGGAGCGCATACGTTTCGTTTGTTCGCATCGATTCGCAGCTACGCGCGCGATCGACTCACGGCCGCGGCTGAACTCGAGTCTGTTGAATCACGTCACCGGGATTACTATCTCGCTGCAGCCACGGCGGCGGAGGCGAGGCGTAGGGATGCGGACTGGCTGACGGCGCTGCGGCCGCTCGAGAACGCCGGCGACGACCTACGAGCAGTGCTCGAGTCGACGCTGGGCAAGGGGCGATATTGCCCCGTGGGAGCGGAGCTGGCGAGCAAACTGGTCGACTACTGGCAACGGCAGGGCATGGTGCGGGAAGGCCGGGCGTGGTTAGAGTGTGCGCTCGCCTCCGAAGATGCGAGCTTTTCAGCTGAACTGCGAGCGTGCGTGCGCCTTGCTCTTCTTGATTTGCAGCCGACGGGGACCGCGCGCGCGGGGCGCAAACTCGCATTCGAAGCACTCGAAGCGATCAGCACCGGCGCAGACGAACGTCTAGCGGCTGTGGCGCTCTACCATCTGGGAAAAGTGCACTCGATCCTCGGCGAGGTCGCCGCGGCGAACGAGAATTTGCGCGCAGCACAGCACAAAGCCGAGTCTTGCGCAGATTCGTTGACCTTGGCGCGCGCCAGCAACCTGCAGGGCACGCTCGCCATTCTGGCCGGTGACGCCGGGAGCGCTGTTACCGTCTTTACGCGCTCCGAACAACTGTACCGCCGTATCAATCGCGAGTCGCTCGCCGTCTATCCCCTTGGAAATCTCGCCGAAGTTGCCCATGGGCGACAGTGTCACCAGGAGGCGATCGAACTCGCTAAACGCGCTTTGGCAATCGCCGAACGCGACCACGATCGAGGGTGCGCTTCATGGTTGCTCGGTAATCTGGGATGCTATTATTTGGCAGCCGGGGATGATGAATCAGCGGCCTCGTTCACGCGCGACGGGTTGCGGATGGCCCTTGAAGTCGACGACGAATGGCAGGCGCTCAACAGCGCCGACACCTACGCTCGCATCTCGTACGAGCGCGGCGATTTCGAGATCGCGGCGTTGCTCCTCGGTTATGCCGAGCACCGTTTGGCAGCACTCCGCGTGCCGCGGCAGCCGGTCGATCAGCAGCGCATGTCGGACCTGGTCGTGAAGCTGCGCGCGACGCTTGGTCCCATGGCGGTCGAGCAGCTCCTGGCGCGCGGCGGAGCGCTCTCCCGCGACGCGATGCTCGAACTGGTCGATCCGAGAGCCGCGAACATATCGGCGGCCCTAAGCGGTCCCGCAGGCGGCGGAGAAGAACCTACCTTCCCTTCACTGGCTTCAGCCTGAAAGGGAAGTTTTTCGATGTTCAAACGTACCCTCGCCCTCGCCGTCGCGACCGCACTGTTGGGACTCGGCCCGGTCGCCGCGGGAGCCAGCACCCACCATCACCACATGAAGAAGCACCACATGATGTCGAGCAGCTCGATGAGCAGCAGTCCTAGGACGAGCCACAAGATGCAATGCCGTGACAAGAAGACCGGCCGCTACATGAAGTGCGCTAAAACCATGTGAGGCGCAACCCTCCGCCGCTTGCTGCGCCGCTCTATGAGCGTAGCGCATTGCCAGGCCGGCTAGAATCCGCTATACTTCTTTCGTTGTAGTCGTGAAGCGTGGGGTTGACCCCGCGCTTCATCGTTGTCAGGAGTCCTTTTACGAACCCTCCAGTCGCGCTCGTCGAGGCCTTCGAACGTGCGGCGCTCGAGTTGCCGCACGATGCGGCCTTCGCCGGAGTTGAGATCGTCGACCACCAGGCCCGCCGTTATGGGCCGGGTTTTGAGCTGACCATGGCGATCGATCGGCCCGGAGG
>JALYUD010000114.1 GCA_030853905.1 Vulcanimicrobiota bacterium | reverse complement strand
CGTCAGATATTTCCCACGACCCGTAATAGCGGCCGCTCGGTGCCGGCGGCGATCTTGGCGTGCGCACTCTTGCTGCTGAGCGCTTGCGGCCATCATGCGCCCTCGCGCGCCTCCCAAACGGGCGCTTCGCAAAACGCCAACGCGGGGAGCGGCGGCCTGCCCGTGGCGCAAGTTTCGATCGCTCGCCGTGGCGCCGTGCAGCCGACGATCGCGCTGTCGGGGCTGATCGCTCCGCTGCAAAACGTCGGAATCACGAGCTCGCTGTCCGAACCGGCCGACAACGTATACGTCAATGAAGGCGAGCGGGTCACGCGGGGGCAGCCTCTGGCTCAGCTCGACACGGCCGACTTACAGGCAAATCTCATCGCCGCACAGCGCAACGCCGCAGAAGCCGAAGCGAAGGTCAACCAGACGCAGTACCAGGCGACGCAGAACATCCAGCAAGGCGGCGATCAAGTGCGGAGCGCCTCCGCTGCGGTGGCGCAGGCGGGCGCGGCGCTCGCGCAAGATCAAGCCGATCTGTCCCGCGATCAAAGCCTCGCGGGCAGGGGCTACCTCGCTGCGCAAACCCTGCAGCAGCAGCAGACGAAGGTGCGCAGCGATGCCGCCGCGGTCAGCTCGGCCCAGGCGGCGCTGGCGACGGCGCGATCGAACCAGACCGTCAACGGAACCGGCGATCAAGGCCTGCAGGCGGCGAACATCGCGGCGGCCCAGGCGGCGGCCGCATCGGCCCGCGCCTCGATTCAGCAGTTGCAGGTGCAGATCGACAAGGCGACGATCCGTTCGCCGATCGACGGCGTTGTCGTAAACCGCAATTTCGATCCGGGTGAATATCCGGGTACGCGCACGTTGTTCACCTTGCAGAAGATTTCGCAAGTCTATGCCGAGCTCAATGCACCGACGTCGCAGGTGTTCCTCGTGCAGCCCGGTCAGCGCGTCCGGTTGACCGCGAGCGACTTCGGCGGCCGCAGCTTCGAAGGTACGGTCGACGCGGTGCTCGGCCAGGTAGCGCCGGGCTCCACAAACTTCACCGTCAAGGCCGTCATCGATAATTCGAACGACGTGCTGCGCTCCGGTATGGAAGTGAACGCGACCCTGGACTTGCCGGGAATAGCCGGCGTCACGGTGCCCGACACGGCGTTCCTCGACGATTCGCATTCGAGCATCATGGTGGTGCGCGACGGCGTCACTCGCACGGTCGACGTGCACGAACGCGGCTCAGCCGACGGCCTCGCCGTAGTCGCCGGCCTAAGCCCCGGCGCCCGCGTCGTAACCAACGGTCAAGCCGGCCTCATCGCCGGCCAACGCGTGGCGGTGCGATGACCGCCGTAGCGGTCTTTGGGGGCCCGCGCGGCGACAGTCGCGTAGGGGGCGCCCTTTAAAATGAAACTAACGAGTCTTTTCGTTCATCGGCCGACGCTGGTCTTTGTTTTCTTGGCGCTGGTGACGCTGGCCGGGACATTCTCCGCGGCGACGCTGGTTCGTCAGCAATTCCCGAGCATCGAGTTTCCCGCCGTCAACGTCAGCGTTTCCTATTCCGGCGCATCGACGACCGAAATGCGCGATGCGATCGTGCGGCCGATCGAAGATCAGATCGCGGGAGCACCCGATCTCGATCACATCACGACCCACATTCAGCAAGGGACGGCCTCCATCACCGCCGTCTATGCGCTCAGCTCGAATCAAGATAGCGATCTGGTCGAGACGCAGCGCGCCGTGCAAGCGGCGCAATCGCAGTTGCCGAACGACCTCACACCACCGACCCTGCGCACCTTCAACCCCGACCAAGAGGTTGTCGTCACGCTCGTCGTTACGTCGACGAGTCTGACGCCGAACGAGCTGTCAGCGATCGTCACGAGCAAGATCATTCCGACGATCGAGCAGCTCGGCGGCATTTCGAACGTCAATGCCAGCGGAACGGTGACGCCGTCGGTCGAGGTGCGGGTTCATCCCGGGCTGCTTTCCGCCGCCGGTCTGACGCTGAACGACGTCGTCAGCACGATCGGACAGAACAACATCCGCGCACCCGGTGGAATCGCCTACGGGGCGGCCCGCGAGACGACGATCGACATCCGCGGCGACATCACCGGCCCCGAATCGGTCGCCGCCCTGGCGCTCGGCGCTCCGCCGACGCCGGCCGCTGCGACTACGAGCGCGACGAGCAACCTCAACCCGTGGAGCGTCTCGCCTCGTCTCTATCGCGTCGGCGATGTCGCCTCGGTGGCGAGCGGTTACGAACCGCAGCGCATCATCGGCATGTACGACAGCCGGCCGGCGATCTCGCTCGAGGTCCAGAAAGCCGTCGGCGCGAGCGAGGTCACCGCTTCGAACGCCGTGCTGCAGGCGCTGCCCAAGCTGCGGCGCGAGTTTCCCGACGTGCAGTTCGGAGTATCCGACGTCGCATCGCGCTACACGCAGCAGCAACTCGCCGACGTGCTTCGCACGCTCGTCGAATCGATCGCCCTGACGGCCGTCGTGATGCTGTTCTTTTTGCGTTCGTGGCGCAACGCGGCGGTCGTGTTGGTGGCGATCCCGACCTCGCTGCTCGTGACCTTGACGATCATGCGCGTCCTGAACTTCACGATCGACACGGTCTCGTTGCTGGCGATGACCTTGATCATCGGGATTTTGGTCGACGATTCGATCGTCGTGCTCGAAAACGTCGAGCGTCACTTCGATTCGGGCGAAGACCCGCAAAAAGCCGCGATCGCGGGCCGCAGCGAGATCGGTTTGGCCGCGATCGTCATCACGCTCGTCGACGTCGTCGTCTTCTTACCGATCTCATTTCTGCCGGGCACGGTCGGCAAATTCATGGCCGAATTCGGCATCGTCGTCGTCGTCGCGACGCTGACGTCGCTAGGGACCTCATTTACGGTCACGCCCGCACTCGCGGGGCGCTGGTCGCTAAAATCGCACTGGCGCGTTCCCCGCCTGATCGACGCGTTCACGCATGGCTTCGATCGCTTGCGCGGTTGGTACGTCGAGCGCGCTCTGCCGTGGGGCATTCGCCACCGCTGGATCGTCGTCGGCTTTTCGGCCGTGACGCTGATCGGAGCGATCGCACTCGTGCCGCTGGGCCTGGTCGGCTTCGAGTTCATTCCCAACGTCGACCGTGGCCAGCTGACGATGCAGATCGAGTATCCGCCGGGCACGCCGCTAACGACGACGCAAGCCGGAATTTTGAAGCTCACGCATTTGGTCGACCGCATCCCCGACCTGAAGAACGAAACCTCGGCGACAGGCGCGTATCGCAGCCCCTTCGGCGGCTTCGTGACCGAAGGCGCCGTCGGTCAGATCCTCGTGAACCTCAAGGATAACCGCAAGCACTCGACGGTCTACTGGGTCGCGTACTTGCGGCAGAAAGCGCGCAGCCTCGTGTCCGGCGCAGACGTCGTCGTCGTTCCGGCGACCGGCACGGGCGGCGGAAACGCCCAGCCGATCGACTTCGTCGTAACGAATGCGACCGGCTCGCCGGATGCCGCCGCGCAGAACATCCTGGGGATTCTACGCAAGACTCCCGGCGCAGTCAATGTGACGAGTTCCGCGTCGCGTCTGGCTCCGCAGGTCAGCGTCGAGTTCGACCGCAGCGCGGCCCGCGTCCTCGACGTGTCGATCGGCGCAGCTTCGACTGCAATCCGGGCGGCTTTCGGCGGAGCGCTCGCGACGCAGTATACGGACACCAACGGCCGCACCGACGTGCAAGTGATCTACCCGCGCAGCGATCAGACGAGCCTGGCCGAGATCGAGCGGATACCGATCCGCGCGAACAACGGTTCGATCGTTCACGTCGGCGACATCGCGACACTGCTCTACACGCCGGCGCCCCCCGTCATCTCGCGCGTCAACCGGCAGACGGTCATCCACGTCGGCGCCAACGTCGCCCCCGGCTACGTCGTCTCAAACGTCCTGCGCAACTTCGAAGCGCGTCTGGCACGAGCTCACATGCCATCGAACATTGCGATCGTGCCGAACACGCACGGCAACCAGCAGAACCTCAGCGACACCGTCAGCGGAATGACGGTCGCGCTGGCGCTCGCGCTCGTGCTCGTCTTCTTGTTGATGGTCGCGCTCTTCAACAGCTATCGCGCGCCGTTCGTGATCATCTTTGCGGTGCCGGTCGCGGTCGTCGGTGCGCTCGGTTCGCTGGCGCTGACGCACCAGACGCTCAACCTGTTCTCGTTGATCGGCACGGTCCTGTTGATCGGGCTGGTCACGAAGAACGGCATCCTGCTGGTCGACTTCGCCGATCGGGCGCTCGAGCGCGGCCGAACGCCGTACGAGGCGATCCGCGAGGCAGCGCAGATTCGCTTCCGCCCGATCGTCATGACGACGGTCTCGATGGTGGCCGGGATGCTTCCCCTGGCGCTCGCGATTGCGCCCGGTTCCGAGAGCCGCCAGTCGCTCGGAACGGTCGTGATCGGTGGTTTGCTGAGTTCGCTGTTGTTGACGTTGTTGCTCGTGCCGGTCGTCTTCATGTGGCTCGCGCCCAAGCCCAAACGTCTCGAACCACCGGCTGACGGCCGCACCGCAGCGCCCCAGCTCGAAACCGAGCGTCAACGGGAACCGATCGGCGCCCGCTAATCTTCGGCAGCAACCGTCGTCAGTGCCGGCTGATGGACTAACGAG
>JALYUD010000083.1 GCA_030853905.1 Vulcanimicrobiota bacterium | reverse complement strand
ATGCGGTACGCTTGGAGACGATGCTCGGCGACGCCTTGATGCGCGCGGATGGAGCGGTCACGACCGGGGGTCTCGGTCCGACGGTCGACGATCTGACCAAAGAAGCGGTGGCCTGCGTCGCCGGCGTGCCGCTGCGGGAACACGAGCCGTCGGTGCGCGCGATCGAAGCGCGTCTGGCCGCGTTCGGACGCACCGGTCCGCTTGCTGCCAACAACCGCCGTCAAGCGTGGCTGCCCGAAGGCGCGATCGTACTCGACAATCCGCACGGTACCGCCCCGGGATTCGTCGCGCTGCGCGCGGACGGAAAGTTCATCGCCTGCATGCCCGGGGTGCCGCGCGAGATGGGACCGATGCTCGCCGACAAACTCGTGCCGTGGCTGGTCGGGCGCTACGCTTTGCGCGATGCGATCTTTACGCGCACGCTGCATACGATCGGAATCGGCGAATCCGATGTCGATCGGCGGATCGAGCCGCTGTTCCGCACGCTCGAAAATCCGAAGATCGCCGTGCTCGCGCACGATTTCCGCGTCGACGTCAAAATGATGGCAAAAGCCGCGCATGGCGACGCTGCGCGGGCAATGATCGCGCCGGTCGAACGTGACTTGCGCGAGCGGCTCGGCGCGACCGTCTTCGGCGCTGACGACGAGACGCTGGCGAGCGTCCTGCTCGACGGTGTGGTGCGGCGCAAGCTGACCTTCGCAACCGCCGAGTCGATCACGGGCGGCATGCTCGCGGACGAGTTCGTGCGCGTTCCTGGTGCTTCACGTGCGTTCCGTGGAGGAATCGTCGCGTACGATGATGCGGTCAAACGTGACCTCTTGAGTGTGAACCCGGATTCGCTGCGCGAGCACGGTGCGGTGAGCGAGCCGGTCGCGACCGAAATGGCACGCGGTGCCTGCGCGCGGCTCGACGCTGACATCGCGCTCGCCGTGACGGGCATCGCCGGCCCAAGCGGCGCGACCGCGGATAAGCCGCTCGGTCTCGTCTACATCGCGGTCGCTGCCCGCGACGGCGACGCCACGGTTCGGCGCCTGACGTTGCCCGGGAACCGCGATGATGTTCGCCGCCGTTCGACGCTCGCGGCGCTCGATCTCCTGCGAAGCTGGCTTGCAGTGCGGTAAACGGTTTCGTCGCGCGACGGCAGGCTCGTCGCCGCTTCGGAGCCGCAGCGTTACTGCGTTGCCGCGATGATTGCCGGTGCCGCCGTTCCTTCGAAGTGTTGTTCGATCTGCTCGAGCGTCTTGCCCTTGGTTTCGGGCAAGAAGAACGTCGCCGTCACGAAGTAGGCGACGGTGCACGCTGCAAAAGCAAAAAACATCGTGGAATAGCCGTACGTTCCCACCATCGGCAGGAAAACGGCGGCGATTACCGTCGACGTTCCGGTGTTGAGAAACAGCGCCACGCTCATGCCGTTGGAGCGAATGCGTGTCGGCATCAACTCCGAGAGAGCCAACCATACGCAGACGCCTGGACCGACCGCATAAAACCCCATGAACAGGAAAAGCGTGATCGCCACGATCCAGCCGTTGGTGACGCTGGGCACGGGGCTGATCGACGCGGCGTCGATCTTCAGCGCGGCGTTGCGCGATGCTGCAAGGTTGCCGAATGGATTCGCAAAAAAGGCAGCAACGGCGTTGCCGGGCAGAGAACGGCTGATGTGCAGCGGCAAGGCCGTCTCGTTGGACCGTACCAGATTCGTCACCGAGCGGAAATCGCCGTACGAATAGATGATTTCCAGTGACTGCGCTTTGCCGGCCGTGGATTTACCGACCGTTGCCAGCAAATGGTTAGCCGTTGCGCGATTGAACGAAAGCGAGAGGCTTTGGTTCGGACGGATCATGCTTTGTACGGCCTGCCTCACGTCAACCTGTCGCGCTTGTGTCCGATAAAATAGTATTCCGGTGCCCACAAGCGACACGATGATGCCGGCACTCCCGACTGAGAGCAGAAACTTGCGCCCTTTGCGGTCAACCAGCAGCACGCCGATTACG
Source organism: Vulcanimicrobiota bacterium (assembly GCA_030853905.1). Lineage (GTDB taxonomy): Bacteria > Vulcanimicrobiota > Vulcanimicrobiia > Vulcanimicrobiales > Vulcanimicrobiaceae > Nyctobacter. Next base: position 4,081 of record JALYUD010000083.1, on the reverse strand, counting down.
GTAACGCCGAAATTTACCAGGCTGAACAGCAAGCTTCCGATGTGCGCCTGATAGTCGGAGAGGCCGCCTTGCAAAAGGATCGTCGTATTGTACCCGATGATCGAATTGATCCCCGTAAGCTGATTGCACGTCAAGATGATGCATGCCAAAATAAACGGAGCAACGTATTTTCGGCGCAGGAGCGATCCCTTGGTGTTCGCGCCCCTCACGGCTCTCCCACCCTCTGCAGAGGCGACTCCTTGCATCGCCGACAGTTCGAAGTCGGCTTGTTCAGGGGTGCGCGAGCGGAGAAGCGCCGCCAAAGCTGCAGCGTTCTTACCGCGCCGGACGAGCCAACGGGGCGATTCCGAAACCAACGCACTGCCGGTAACGAACAACAAGCCCGGCAGAAGCGAAACCCAAAACGTATTGCGCCAGGCGTGCTCCTTGAAGAGAAAGATCTGGGCCGCGTTGCCGAGTTTTATCACGGCGCCAAGGCGATAACTGAAATACAACGTGATGAGGCCGGCCACCACGAACCCGAAAGTCAGCAGCCACTGAAAGATTCCGGTCCCCTTTCCGCGATTGGACGCGCCCAAACACTCGGCGAGATAGAGGGGAACGACGACCCCGATAAGGCCTGCACTAAGGCCTTGGAGGAGCCTGCCGAAAAAGAGCGGTTCAAAACCGCCTGACAGCGCAATCGTCGGGATGCTCGCAACGAACATGAGGGCGCTCACAACCATCATGTTCTTGCGACCGAGCCAATCGGCAAAAACGCCGGCGACCAGGCTCGAGATGACGCTGCCCAACAGCACGGCCGCCACGATGAAGGAGAGCTGGCTCGGATTAAGACCGGATGTCGCCTCCAGATACGGTAATGCCCCCGCAATAATTCCGACGTCGATGCCGTAGAGCAGCCCACCAAGTCCCGCGACGGTCAAGAGCAGGCGGTTATACGTAATGTGGGATCGTATCGGGACGGCGGGGTTCATGAGCCGTTCCCTTCATCGAAGGGTGCAGGCCGGCATGCTTTTAGGCGCGATAACCGATCGCTTCGAGGACGCGTTGGGTCGCGAGACCATCTTCGAAGGTCGGTAGCGCGGCGGGCTTGCCGTCGAGGCGTGCGGCGAACGCGTCGAGCAGGGTCACGAACGGCGGCAGGTTCGGGTGAACGGCGGCGAGGTTCGCATGCGGCTGCGCAACGAGTTCGAGTTCCGCGGTTTCGTCGTCGTCGATGACGAAGGCACGCAGGTCGAGCGCGTCCTTACCGCTGGCGACGGCCGTCCGGGTTTCGCCGTGAATGCCGATGATGACGGAGTTCACGGCACGGGTCGCGTCGATCGCGGCGGTGGCGATCAGACCGTCGCCGTAATCCAGCGTCGTGAACGCACCATCGGCGACGTCGCTCGTGAAGGTATCGCGCCCGGCGCGGCGCTCGACGTTCGCCGTGCGTTCTAGGCCGGTGATGCGCAACGGTGGTCTGCCGGCAAACCAGTTCGCTTGATCGACCAGGTGCGATAGCGCGGCACCGGTTATGCCGCCCCCGCGCCGGCGTTCGAACCACCACGAGTTCGGTCGCTCCGCTTCGGCGCGCAGCATCGAACTGCTCTGCGTGATCTCGATGGCGCGCAGCGCGCCGAGATGCCCGTTGCGCACGAGTTCGTGCAAAGCCTGACGCGGGGGCGTGTAGCGGAATTCGTGCGCGAGCGCGCAGACCGTCCCGGCGCGTTCGGAAGCACGCACGAGTTCTTCAGCGTCGGAAACGTTGAGCGTAAACGGCTTTTCACAAAGAACGTGCAGCTTGCGGTCGAGCGCGGCGAGGACTGCCGCATGATGCGCATACGGCGGGGACGCGATCGAAACGACGTCGAGTTCGACGCCGTTGAGCATCGCCTCGACCGACGCGAACGCTTGCGGGATATTGCGTTCCGCGGCGATTTCCGCGGCATGCATCGGCGACGCAAGCGCGACGACCTCGAAGCGCCCCTGCGCTTGAAAAGCCGGCACGTGAACGGACCCGCCGAAACTCGACCCGACGACGCCGACGCGATATCTTCCATTCATGACCGCACCGTTCCCAGTTATAGGACTTGAGCCCGCGGGGCTCCAGCGTGCGCCGCTTCAGCCGCCTTGTGCTTGCGACGTGTCGTTCCGGAGAGTTGCGATCGACAGTCCGGCGACTCGGGCAACCTCACGCTGCCGCTCGTCAAACGTCAAAAAGGCCGCGCAGTCGGCGAGCGATGCAGCGGCGACGTGCAGAATGTCGAGCGCTCGAGCTCCGGTCTGCGCCGTGGCCGTGGCCGAAAGGCGCTGCGCGGACTTCGTCAGCGTTCCGAAGTCCACGCGCTGCGTGACGTACAGATCCGTCGCCAGATCCGAATCGAATGCGCCAAGAAAGTGCATCTGTGCTTCGGAATTGATTGTGCCGCGGAAGGTAAGAAGCCGAATTGCGTTGCGCACTTCGAGGTCGTGCAGCCCGTTGAAGGCGAACGTGACGTCTTCTCTCTGCGCAAACGCTGTCACTTCGAAGCTATGATTTTCGGCGACGTACAGCTTGACGAGAGCACTGGAATCGGCGTAGACGATCACGCCTCCGAGCCGCGGCCCCGCCCGATTTCCTCGGCAGCCGGACTGCGCCCCAGCGGCCCGTCAGGAAAGAATGCTTGGAGGCGTGCGCCGTAGTCCGGTCGGCGCCCCTGCAGCGCGTGAGACGCAGCGGCCGGTACGATTCGCGCGACGACGGCATCCCGGCGCGTAATCTCGACCTCTTCGCCGTCTTGCACGAACGCGAGCACGCGAGCAAGGTGATGTTGGACTTCTCGGATGCTGACTCGCCTCATGTCTAACATTGTGACGCACGGTCCGCCACTTGTCAAATCAAGGAAAGCAGCCGCGCTGCGGTTGGTCCGATACACCGGCGTGATGCGGCGGCGGCATTGGGGTGGTTCGGCCGTTATGCGAGCAGCGGATCGCGCACGGCCAGTGTCAGCAAGGTGAATGCTCGTTCCAGCTGAGCCTCAGTGATGACCGGCGGGGGCGCGAACGTGATCGTCGCTCCGGCCACGCCGGACTGGAGGATCATGAGCCCGCGGGCGAGGGCCTGCACGACGCAGGCCGTGGCGAAGCTTGCGTCGGCGAATTCAAGCGCCCAGAGCATGCCGCGGCCGCGGACGTCGCGGATTGCGGGGTTCGCGCGTTGCACGTCGCGCAGACGCTCGGCGACGTGCGGTTCACGTTCGCGTGCGATCCGGGGGATATCGAGGCTTTCGATTTCGGTGAGGTTGGCGAGGGCCGCGGCGCAGCCCATCGGGTTGCCGAGATACGTCGAGGTGTGCAGTGCTTCGCCGGTCGAGGGTTGCCAGGCGCTCGCGACTTCGCCGGAGAGGAGCGTTGCCGAGATCGGAAAGCCGCCGCCGAGGGCTTTGCCGACGCACAGGATGTCGGGCTGCACTACTTCCCGTTCGCACGCAAACAGCGTGCCCGTGCGCCCCAAACCGGTATAGATCTCGTCAAGGATCAGAAGTACGCCGTACCGCGTGCACAACTCGCGCAATCCGGGCAGAAATCCGTCGGGCGGTACGATGACGCCGGCACGGCCTTGAATCGGCTCGACGATAACGGCGCCGATCTTGGCATCTTTTTTTAACGCCTTAGCGACGGCGTCAAGTGTCCGCGCGAGCGTCTTGGGTTGCCGCGCATCGGGAAACGGTACGAGCGTGGTCGTATCGCGCAGTTGCGCGCGCCAGGGTTCGCGGAACTTCGCGATGCCGCCGACTTCGAGCGCGCCGTAGCTCAGGCCGTGATAGCCGCCTTCGAAGGCGAGCACGTTCGGCTCGCCGACCGCGAGGTAGGCGCTCTTGAGTGCGAATTCGACGGCTTCGCTGCCGGTCGAGCAGAGAAAGGCGCGCGCTTCATCGAGCGGCGCGAGCGCGGCGAGTCGCGCGAGCAGACGTGTTTTCACGTCGCTTGGATGGACATCGCCCATCCCGTGTGGCAGACGCGCAGCCTGTTCGGCGATGGCGCGCGCGACTGCGGGATTGGCGTGTCCCGTCGTTGCGACGCCGAACGCCGCGGTTGCGTCGATGTAACGGTTCCCGTC
>JALYUD010000081.1 GCA_030853905.1 Vulcanimicrobiota bacterium | reverse complement strand
CGCCGCCGGTGCGCGTTCAAACGTAACCGGCGCGACGGCAAGTGCTGGCGCGGCCCAAGCGACGACGCAGGCTGCCCGCGCGACCGCAGCGATGAACGAGGCTGCCGTCGCGAGCGCCCAAGCCAACGTGACCAAGGCGCAGAGCGCGCTCGCGGTCGCGCAGCAAACCGTCTCACGCGATCGTTCCTTGCTCGCGCAGGGCTACGTCGCGCAAAGCCAGTTCGATGCCGATAACTCGAACCTCACCTCCGCGCAGAGCGCCGTGCAAAGCGCGGTCGTGGGCGTGCGACAAGCGCAGCTCCAGGCGGCCGCGAGCGCGAGCCAAGCAGCGGCGAGCGTCGATCAGAGTGCCGCGCAAACCGCTGCCAGCGGCACGGCGCAATCGGGCGCCGCACAGCAAGCGGCAACGGCCGCTGCCGCGCAATCGGCGATCGCGATCCAGCGCGAAAACGTCGCGACCGCGCAGCAAAACCTCGACCGCACCGTCGTCAAATCTCCCGTCGATGGGACCGTCATCTCGCGCACCGCCACGATCGGTCAGACGGTCGCCGCGAGCTTCCAGACCCCGACCTTGTTCTCGATCGCGCAGGACCTCGGCAAGATGGAAGTCGATCTCGCCGTCGGCGAACCCGACATCGGCGCCGTGCGGCAGGGCGAGAACGTCGATTTCTCGGTACTCGCGTATCCCAACCGCACCTTCCACGGCATCGTCTCGCAAGTCCGCAAGAATTCGGTCGTCGCGCAGAACGTCGTGACCTATACGACCGTCGTCCTGGTCGACAATCACGACGGTACCTTGCTTCCGGGAATGACGGCGAATGCCACGATTACAACCGCTAAGGCGCCGAATGCGCTGGTCGTTCCGCTGGGCGCGCTCTCGTACGCACCACCGAACGGAACCGTAACGCACCGTCGTCACCGCTCCGCGTCGACATCGGCCAACGCGGGATCGTCGGCTTACGCCGGATCGTCGAACCCTGCGCAATCGAACGGCGCTAACGCCCAAGCCGCCGGAGCCAACTCGCCAAACGCCGCATCGCCGTGGGGCGCTACGAACGGCGCATCGACCACGGTGCCGACGGCGGGCGGACGCAGCCGGATCTACGTGCAACGCGCCGGCAAGCTCGTGCGGATTCCCGTACAAGTCGTGCTCAGCAACGGTACGCAGGCTGCCGTGAAGCCGCTGCGCAGCGCGACCTTGAGTGCGGGCGACGCAGTCGTCGTCGGCGACTCGAGCACCGCTATGGCGACGAGCGCACACGGCGGCGCAGCGCCGGCCAACCCTCTTACCGGCGGCAACAATCGTAGCGCCTTCCGGGGGATGCACTGATGGGAACGCCGGTCGTGGCCGTCGCGAATCTACGGCGCGTCTACCCGCTCGCGAACGAGCCGGTCATCGCGCTGGCGGGCGTCGACCTCCAGATTGCGTCGGGCGAGTTCGTCGCCGTCATGGGCCCGTCGGGCTCGGGGAAGTCGACCTTCATGCACATCGTCGGGTTTCTCGACCGTCCAACCTCGGGAACGTACCGCTTCGACGGCACGGACGTCACCGAGTTCGATGAGAACGCGCTCGCCGACATCCGCAGCCACAGTTTGGGCTTTGTCTTTCAAGCCTACAACTTGTTGCCGCGCACGTCGGCGCTCGAGAACGTCGAGTTGCCGATGCTCTACGCCGGTGTCCCGGCACCGCAGCGCCGCCGCGCCGCGCTGGCCGCGCTCGAAGACGTCGGCCTCGGCCGCTACGCTTCGCACCATCCCAATCAGCTCTCCGGCGGACAACAACAACGGGTCGCGATCGCGCGCTCGCTCGTCAACGAACCGCGACTGATCCTCGCGGATGAACCGACCGGCGCGCTCGACACCCGTTCATCCGAAGACGTGATGGCGCTCTTCGAACGGCTCAACCGCGAACGAGGAATAACGATCATGCTCGTCACCCACGAACCCGACATCGCCGCCCACGCCACACGCATCGTCACCTTTCGCGACGGTCTGATCCGCAGCGACACCGCGAACGAGGCTTCGAGCAGCGCCCCTGCAAGCGCCGTCTATGCGGTGACGGCATGAACGCGCTAGCGACCGTACGGATTGCGCTCGGCGCGCTGCTGCGCAACCGCTCGCGTTCGCTGCTGACGATGCTCGGCGTCATCATCGGCGTCGCAGCCGTGATCGTCACGGTCGCGATCGGCGCGGGGGCACGCGCGGCGGTCAGTTCGCAGATCAACGGGCTCGGCAGTAATCTCGTCGTCGTGCTGCCGGGCAGCGTGAACACCGGCGGCGTGCGCAGCGGCAGCGGCGCGGCCTCGACGTTGACGATCGATGATGGTCTGGCGCTGGCGAAACTTCCGCACGTTGCCGCCGTCTCACCGGTCGTTTCGGTGCGCGCGCAGGTGGTGGCGGGGGACAACAACTGGCAGACGGTCGTCGCCGGCGTGGCGCCGAGTTACACCTTCATCCATACGTGGCCGATGGCGAGCGGCACGTTCTTCAGCGAGAACGACGTCACCGCGACGGCCAAAGCGGCGGTGCTCGGCCAAACGGTCGTGCAAAATCTCTTTCCCAACGGCAGTGATCCCGTCGGCCAGACGATCCTGATCCGTAACGTGCCGTTCGTCGTCGTCGGCACGCTCTCGCCCAAAGGGCAGAGCGGCGTCGGTCAAGATCAGGACGACACGATCCTCATTCCGTACACCTCGGCGCTGCAACGGCTGACCGGTCAAACGACGCTCTCCTCGATGCAGATCTCAGCTGATGATGCAGCCGACGTTACGCCGGTGCAGACCGAAGCGACGCAGCTGCTCGAAGCGCGTCACCGCATCGCACCCGGCATGCCCGACGACTTCCAGGTTCGTAACCTGCAAGATATCGCGAAGGCCGCGTCGTCGACGGCCGCGACCTTGCAGCTGCTGCTCGCCGCCGTCGCCGCAGTGTCGCTCGTCGTCGGCGGCATCGGCATCATGAACATCATGCTCGTCTCCGTCAGCGAGCGCACGCGCGAAATCGGTCTGCGCGTCGCCGTCGGAGCACGGCGCCGCATCATCCTGTGGCAGTTCCTGGTCGAAGCGGCCGCGCTGGCCACGGCGGGCGGCGCCATCGGTGTCGCCGTGGGTTTCGCCGCGTCGCTCGCAGTGTCGGCGCTCGGCGGCTGGCCGGCCGACGTCTCGCTCGGGTCCGTTGCGCTGGCCGTCGCTTTCTCGGCGCTCGTCGGCATCTTCTTCGGGTACTACCCGGCGGCAATGGCGTCGCGCCTGGATCCGATCGTGGCCTTGCGGTTCGAGTGATCGTGGCCCGTATCGCGCCGTAATCCGGCGCGATGCGGTTTCACTTGGCGCGGCGCCAGCGGCGCCATATGCCGAGGCGCCTAACGGCGCATTGCGTTGCTGCACCGGTCGCGGGCCGCTTGGGCGAAACGGGTACGAAGCAGCATCATGCGTGCAATAACGATCGACCGCTTCCAAACTCCCGGCTCGCTGCGCGATCTCCCCGAACCGGCACTCGAACCCGACGCCGTGCTGGTGCGCATCACCTGCGCCGGCGTCAATCCCGTCGACTGGAAAACACGCGACGGTAAGAGCGGTGAACGGTCGTTTCCGCTCGTGCTCGGACAGGATTTCGCCGGCGTCGTCGAACGCGCGGGCGAGCGGATCGGTCGCGTGAAAGCGGGCCAGCGCGTGTTCGGATGTGCGCGCGACCACGGCAGTTACGCCGAGGCGACGCTGATTCGCGACGGGCAGCAGGACTCGCCGTTCACGGCTATTCCCGACGGCGTCAGCGACGAGCAAGCCGCGGCGTTACCGACGCCGGGATTGACGGCCCTCGCATCGCTCGACATTTTGGGCGTCACGCGCGGCACGGAACTGCTCATCGTGGGCGCGGCGGGCGCGGTCGGCGGTGCGGCAGTGCAAATGGCGCATCATCGTGGCGCACGCGTCAGCGCGGTTGTGCTGCCGGGACAAGCGCAGACGGCTGCAGATTTCGGCGCCGACGAGACGATCGAGGCGAGCGACGACCTCGCCCGGGCAGTGCGCAAGCGGCATCCCGAACCGTTCGACGCCGTCTTCGATCTGGTCAGTGACGGTGAGACGCTCAAGAAAAATGTCCCGCTCGTGAAGAAGGGCGGTAAACTCGTCACGACGATTCACGTCGCCGACGAAAAGTGGTTCGCCGACCAGGGTATCACGGCGACCAACGTCGTCATGTATGAAACGCCGCAGTCGTCGCCGCAAGGACTCGACGAACTAGCGAAGATGGTCGTCGATCGAGCGCTGCAGGTCGAGGTGACGACGGAAAAGCCGCTCGCCCAAGCCGTCAGCGTCCTCGACGATGTGAAATCCGGAAAACTCCACGGCAAGGCCGTTCTGCGCACGTAACGATCGCCAAAAGATTCACGATAGATGCCGTCCGAAGAATGACCGCACGCGGTCCCACGCGTCGGCGGCTTCGCGCGTCGATGTGGTGTTGCCCGTCGTGCGGAAGAAGGAGTGGCCGACGTTCGGGTACGCCTGGACTTCGCAAAGTTTGCCGTACGACTGCAACGTCGACGTCGTTAACTCGACGTCACGTTGCGAGATCAGTTCGTCGTGGCCGCCGAAGACGAGCAGCAGCGGCGCGCGAACGTCGTGCGCGTCCTCGAGCGGTGCGGCTTCGCCGCTGGGCATCAGCGACGCGATGCTCTGACCGTAGAACGCGACCGCGGCGTTGACGCCCGGTAAGGTCGCGGCCACAAACGCGATCGTTCCACCGAGGCCGAACCCCCACGTGCCGATGTGGCCGCCTTCGACGAAAGGCTGCAGGTTGAGCCAGTCCCGCGCGGCCGCCACGTCGCTGCAGGCTTCGCTTTTTTTGACCGACGTGGCCGCCGCTTCACCGCGGGTGCGGCCCTCCGCCGTGAACGGCAAGTTGAGCGTCGGATGCGTGCGGTGAAAATAATTGATCGCGAGGCCGACGTAACCCAAGCTCGCCAGCAAATCCGTAATGCGGCGCAGCTCGTCGTCAAAGCCGTACACGCCTTCAAGCACGATGACGGCCGGGAAGCGGCCGCCCTCGGCGGGCCGTGCAAGATACGCGGGCATCTGTCCGTCGCCGACCCGGATGGTCAGGTCGCTATGGAGAATCATGCTCGATTCTCCGACGGAGGCAACCAAGTTCCCCGGTTAGCGGCGGCGAAGGGACGGCGATGCTCGCCCTACGCCGAGCAGTCCTTACGCGCCGGACGCTCGTTACGCTCGTCCTGTTCGTCGGCTTGCTCGCGGCTTTCGGCTTCGCCACGTACCTTTCGTACTGGGGCAGCGTCGGCATTCGCGATGCATTCGCGTACCAATCCGCCGTCGTTGCGGCCCAGCGCGATTCGGAGCTGCTGGAGGTCGAACAGTTCGAACGTGCTTCGAGCGCGCAGGATCTGCGTCCCTACGAGAAACTGCTGGCCAGCGACCTCGAGCGGATCGACGGGATCGCGCAGTCGCCGGACGAACGCGCCCCCCGCTTCGGTTTTCCGGCGACTCGAGCGCGTTACGAGCGCCTCACCGCGGAACTGCTGACGCGGGCATCGCGCGGAGCGCAGCGCTTCGAGGCGACGGTTTCCGAAAACACGCGAACCCGCGACATCTCCAATGGACTGTTCGCCGTCGTCGCCCTGCTGTTCGCCGTCGTCGTCGGCCGGTTGCGGCGCACGATCGAGGAAGGCCGGGCCATCGTCGCGGTTCTGCAGCAAGCCTTTCTTTCGAATACGTCCAAACGGCGCGAACTTTCCAACGTCGACATCGGCAGTGTTTTGCTCTCCGCGACCAAAGGTTCGAACGTCGGCGGCGATGCGTACGATGCCTTTACGTTCGATCGGCGGTACGCGATGTTCTTGGTTGCCGACGTGAGCGGCAAAGGGCTCGACGCCGCGCTCGATACCGCGCTCGTTAAATACAGCGTGCGCACGTTGTTCGCCGAACACCGCGATCCCGCGACGGTGCTGGCACGCTTTGGTGCGTTGTACGCGCGCTCGGCGGACCGGCCCGAAACCTTCGTCGTCCTCTTTCTTGCGGTACTCGATTTGCAGACCGGAAACTTGCAGTATGCGTCGGCGGGACACGAACCCGCGTGGGTGCGGCGCGCGGGCGGCGTCACGCAACTGCCCGTGACCGGTCCGATCGCGGGCATCGAGATGGCGCCGCAGTACGAGACGCGCGAGTTGATGTTGGCGCCCGATGACGTGCTGATCGTCTCGACCGACGGGTTGACCGAATCGCGCGATGCGCGCAACCGTTTTCTCGGTGCCGACGGCGCAGCCGCGTGGCTGCCGGGCTTGGAGGGCGACGCGCAGGCGATGGTCGACGCGCTCGTGGGGCGCTTACGGCACCGCTCGCGACGAATTACCGACGACCTTGCGATCCTGGTCGTGCGCTACGCGCCCTCCGTGTTCTGCGAAACGGCGCCGCAGTTGCTTGCGGCCGGCAGCGGCGCACGTTAGCGGCCCTAGGGTGAACGCTTTCGGGGCGCGGCTGCGCGCGGCGCTGTTGGAAGGGCGGCGCGCGAACGTGCGCGGCTACGGCATCGTCGCGCCGCGCCGCGCCGACGGTTACGAGTTCGCCGAACTGCGCGGTTACCTCGAGGGCGACGATCCCCGCCGCATCGATTGGGCGGCGACGGCGCGCGCCGGCGCGCTGCAAACGCGCGTCATGCTCGAAGACGCAGCGCTCGTGCTCTCCGCCGCGGTCGATTCCTCGGCGTCGATGCACATCGGCCGCGTGAGGAGCAACTACGATATCGCCTGCGCGGTCGCGCGCGTCTGGTACGGGGCCGCGACCGACGATGATCGCTGTGCCCGTATCGGCGTTCGTGCGCGAACCTTTCCGACTGTGCGCGGACGAGCAGCGGCCGGCGCTTGCGCCGAGCTGCGCGACCCCGCCGGCGCCGACTTTGGCAGCGTGCTGCGTCTCGCGCCGGCGTCGCTGCCGCGCGGATCACGCTTTTTGATCGTGAGTGATTTCTTCGACTGGCCTGCGATACGCGATGACGTGCGCGCCTGCACCGCTCGCTTTGACGTGACGGCGCTGCTGGCGGCCGATCCATGGCGCGGCGACTTGCCGCTCGGCGGCTTCGTTCGCCTGCGCGATGCGGAAACGGGCGGTGCGATGCGTCTGTATATCGATCGCGCCTCTCGCGAGCGTTACCGTCGGGCGGTCGCAGAGCGCGAACGCGACGTCGTTGCGGCGCTCCATGACACGGGCGCACGTGCTGCCATTCTCGACGCCGCGCGATCTCCCGAAGACGTGCTGGGGGGCGCTTTCGCAATCTCGTAAACGTACGCGCTCCGAGACGGATCGACTTGACATGTCGAGTCGGGGAGGGCTCCGTCGCTTCGGCGCCACACCTCCGCAAATGGGGTTGTGGGATCTTGCTTCAGACGCCGCCGCCGTCGGCGATGCGGTTGAAGCGATCCGGGATCAGCTGCATGCTGAGGCGTGCCGCGTCTTGGCGGACCCGCCCTTCGGCGCCCCCTTCGTTGCCCGTTTCGAAAAACTGATCGACGTCTTCGTAACGACGCTCCGTGATCCCGACCGCGATCTGTTCGGGGCAGGTTGGAGCGCGGGGCTCGGCTCGGCACGTTGGATGCGCGACCACGGCGTCGACCCGGCCATGCCCTCAGTACCGCTCGACCGAGTGCGCGCCGAGCTGTTTTTCGACAGCATGCCGCGTTTGGTCGATAGCGCACGGCGAGACGAGCTCATGGCGCGCTTCGGCTGCTTCATGGTCGGCTACTTGCGCGGGGTCGGCACCGGGGAGGCGCTCGAGGACTATACCTATCTCGGCGATGTCGGACGCGCCTTGACGTTCGCCGACGATCCCCCCGAGGTGTACCGCATCGCGACGGAGGCCGCTATCGTCCTCTGCCGGGCAGACGGCGCGTCCGTCGCTTTGCGTGAAGACGGGGTATGGCGCATTGCCTATCAGCACGGAGTCTCGAGCGAGTTGCGGGGCATGGAGTTTCCAGACGATGCGATCGACGGGTTCACGCGGCTGCTCCGCGGCGAGTCGGTTTCCTACGATAACCTCGAACTCGAAGCGGGGCCGACCGGACGACTGGTCGGGCGATTCGGCGCGCATTCCGTCATCTCGGGTCCGCTGATGATCGCGGGCGAGTGCGCCGGCGCCCTCACCGTGCATCGAACGGCCATTTCGCCGTTTGGGGAACGCGTTCGGGCGGCCATGCACGTGCTCGCGCTGCAAACGGCGGCGAATCTCCGCGAGAAACGCGACGCGGTGAAAATCCGCCACAGCGAAGCACGGCTGCGCCGGCTCGTCGAGTCGGGTATCGTCGGCGTCGGCACCTCGACGAGCGACGGACGGATCGTCGAAGCCAACGACGCGCTGCTCGATATGCTCGGCTACGAGCATCGTGACGTGGCGGACGGACAGCTGCGCTGGGATACGCTCACGGCGCCGCAATCGCTCGACATCACGCGCGAGATGAATGAACGGCTGCGCGCCCACGGGATCGCGTCGCCATTCGAAAAGGAATACATCCGCAAAGACGGTTCGCTCTTGTCGGTGATGATCGGCGCGGCGGCGCTGCCAGGATCGGACGGAGAGAGAATCTTCTACGCGCTCGACACCACTCAGCGTCGCCGCTTCGAGAACGTGACGCGGGCGCTTGCTGCGGCGAGCGGCATCTCGTCGCTCGACGAGCGTAGGATCGTGCAAGAGTTCGCCGACCTGGCTTCCGCGACGATCGCGGACTGGTGCGGCGTCTTTTTCGTCGTCGACGGGAGCGAAATTCATCCCGTTGCCTTCGGTCACCGTTATGCCGCACAACGTGCGACCGTCGAGCGCATCCTGCGCGACCGGCCCTTATCCGAAAACGATCCGTCGGCGGTTGCGGTGCGCAGCGGTCGTCCCCTGGTCTTGACGAACATGGACGACGCGGCGTTCGTCGGCATGGCGCGCGACAGCGAACATTTGGATCTCTTGCGAACGCTCGGGCCGCGCTCGGCGATGTTCTTACCCCTGATGGTCCGCGGCCGTGCGATCGGCGGGCTGACCCTCGTATCGACGGACGCGCGCGGCGGATTCACGGACGCCGACCTTCCGCTCGCTGAGCTGTTGGCTACCCGCCTAGCGCTGGCAATCGAGAACGCGCGGCAGTACGAGCGAGAGCGGCGCGTGGCGAGTTCGTTCCAGCATGCGGCTCTGCCGGCGCAGCTTCCGAAAACCGATTCGTTTCGGTTCGATGCGGTCTATCGGCCGGCTGAAGAAGCGGTCCAAGTGGGCGGCGATTGGTACGATGCCGTTGCGCTGTCCGAGGGGCGCATCATCGTGTCGATCGGCGACGTCGCCGGACACGGACTGGGCGCCGCCGTCACGATGGGCAGCGTCCGCCAGATGGTCCGCGGGATCGCGCAGGTGCACGAGAATCCCTGTTTGATTCTCGATGCCGCGGATCGCGCGCTGCGACTCCACGCTCCCGATGCTTTCGTCACCGCGTTCGTCGGCATCATCGACCCGGCGGCTACAACGCTGACGTACGCGTCGGCCGGCCATCCGCCGCCGCTTCTGCGTGCTCCCGACGGAACGATCACATCGCTCGAGTGTGGCGGGCCGCCGCTGGGCCTGCGGCCCGGTAAAACCCGGCGCGATCCCGAACGTCATCGCGTTGCCGCAGGAGTCGCTGTTGGTTCTTTACACCGACGGTCTGACCGAGTTCTCGCGCAATTCGATCGACGGTGAACGGCGCCTGAGGGAAGCGATCGCCCGACCCGAGATCGCGACGGCTTCCAACTGCGCCGAAGCGGTCGCCGACGCACTGCTCGGTGGCTCGGGCGCTCTCGACGACGTCGCGATTTTAACGGTTCGCCGCGGTCTTACAGGAACTACTCCCGAGCGCACGTCGCGCCGTCCGTAGCGCAGCGACGCAATGCTCACGTTCGCCGGCAAATGATGCATTAGTCGTTAACCGTGCGGAACGTCGCGTACACGTAGGGATAGTCGGCGCGATACCAATTGCGGAAACTGCGCCGCAACTGGTGGCGGCCGGTGACCGGTGAGGCGCCTTTGACGATGAAGTGCGCGCCGTCGAAAAAATCCGCAGAGTACTCGGGATACGACGCCATCGGCACGAAACCGGGCAGCGGCGCAAACGGCGTCGAGGTCCACTCCCAGCCGTTGCCGACCAAATCGTGCACACCCCAAGCACTCGCTCCGGCGACGTGCTGACCGACGGGCTCGGGATCGAAACGAGCGAAATCGAAATTGCCGTGCGCCCGAGCCGGCGCGGCTTCGCCCCATGGAAAGCTCCGCTCGTCGCCGCTCGGCGTGCCGAACGCCGCGCGGTGGTATTCGGCTTCGGTCGGCAGCCGCGCGCCGCGCCACGCAGCGTACGCTTGGGCTTGACTTTGCGTCACGTACACCGGCCACGAGAGCGGCAGCGGCGTCACTTCGAACATGCCGAGCAGCGCGAAGCCGTCGGCGCGCGCAATCCAGAAGGGCGGCAGCGGACCGCCGTCGCGCACGAAGGCCAGCCACTGCTCGTTCGTGACGTCGTTGACGTCGATCTCGAAGCTGCGCACGTCGACGCGCGTTTCTCCGAACTCGTTGTCCCAGCCGAACGCTGCGCCCGCTTGTCCTGGTCCCTCTGGGACTGCGCCCAGGGTCGCGCTGCCCGCGGCAACGGCGACTCGCCCGCGTGCGAGTGGTTCTCGCTCGATGTACGCGCTGCCGCGTCCGCTCTTTTGTTTCCGTTCGAGTGGTAAGCGATGCAGGATGTAGAGCAACGTTTCATGGTGCAATTCTTCGTGCTCGAGGATCGTGAACGCAGCTTCTCCGCGTCCGAGTAACGGCGAGGCTACAGCATCGTCGAGGCCGGCATGCGCGAACGCATCGAGCACCGCCGCATCGCAGGACGCTGCGAACGCCTGCACCTGCGAACGCGCCGGCCATGCCGCACGGCCGTGCCGTGCTGCTTCCTCCGTACTCGCCGGATCGATGCCGCGCGCAAAGAGCCTTTCGAGCTCGGCATCGAGCGGCGCGCCCGCGAGCGCTTCGCGGATGAGCTTGCGGAAACTGAACGCCGCAATATGCCCCTCGTAGAAGACGATCGGGTGCCGTAGCGGAATCGGCTTGTCGTAATACGCCGCCGGCTCGGCGAGCGCAAACACATCGGCAGTCCGCGCGCGATTGGCGAGATAACGCTGCCGCAGCTGTTCGCGGTCGAGGCCGGCGGGTCGGGCGCTGGTCAACATAATGCGTTTTCATTCCCCGAAGGGCCCGCAAGAGCCCGCGAGGCGGTGCAACCCGTCGCTTGCGCTCCATCGTGGCGAGTAAGCGTGAGAGTGGCACCCCGCGTCGAAAGGCCGGCTCATGTTTCGCTATCTGACTGCGGGGGAGTCGCACGGACCGGCGCTCATCGGCATCCTCGACGGGCTGCCGGCCGGTCTGACTCTGAATGTCGCGGCGATCGACGCAACCTTGCGCGCCCGCCAGGGCGGCTACGGCCGCGGCGGCCGGATGAAGATCGAAAGCGACGCGATCGAGTTTCTGGCCGGGATCCGGGGCGGCGTTACCTTGGGTTCACCGCTCGCCGTCGTGCTGCGCAACCGCGATTTCGAGAACGTGCGCGCTCTGATGGATCCATTGAGCGGCGCCGGCGAGGCGTTGACGCGCCCGCGTCCCGGTCACACCGATTACGCCGGGGCATTGAAATACCGGCAGCGCGATCTGCGCAATGTGCTGGAACGCGCGAGCGCGCGCGAAACGGCGATGCGCGTCGCGCTCGGCGCGATCTGCGCGCAGTTTCTGGAGGCGCTCGGCATTACGACGACGGCTTACGTCACCCAGATCGGCGCGGTCGTTGCAGCCGAGCCCGCACCGCTCGACCCGCAGCGCATCGCCGCAAGCGAGGTGCGTTGCCCCGATGACGATGCGGCGGCGCTGATGGTCGCCGCGATCGACGCGGCCAAAGCGGCGGGCGACACGCTCGGCGGCGCGTTCGTCGTGCGCGTCGACGGCGTTCCGGCAGGCGTGGGTGCCAATCGCCAACCCGATACGCGGCTCGACGGCATCCTGGCAGGCGCGCTGATGGCGGTCCAGACGGTGAAGGCCGTCGAGGTCGGCGCCGGGCGCGCGCTGGCCGCAGCGCCGGGCTCCGCGGCGCACGATCCGTTCGCGGTCGACAACGGTATGGTCGTACGCCTCTCCAATCGCGCCGGCGGGATCGAAGGCGGCATCGCCAACGGCGCCCCCATCGTGCTGCGCGCGAGCACGAAGCCGATCCCGACCTTGCGCAGCGCCTTACCGTCGGTCGATTTGCACGCCGGAACCGAGGCGCCGGCGACGATCGTACGCAGCGACGTCTGCGTCGTTCCGGCGGCGTCGCTCGTCGGCGAAGCGATGATTCGGCTCGCGCTGTGTGGACCGCTGCTCGAAAAGTTCGGCGGCGATTCCGTCGCGGAAACGCGCGATAACCTGCACCGTGCGGTCGCTGCGGCGGCGACACTGTTTGCGCCGCCGGCCGCGAAATCGCCGGCATGAGCGCGGCGCGCGAATCCGAAGATCAGGCCGGACCGGCCAAGCACATCGCGCTTGTCGGATTCATGGCGGCGGGTAAGACGACGGTCGGCCGCGCGCTCGCCGAGAAACTTGGTTTAGAGTTCGCCGACAGCGATGCGTTACTCGTGGCC
>JALYUD010000066.1 GCA_030853905.1 Vulcanimicrobiota bacterium | reverse complement strand
GAATACGCGAATCGGTCGCCACGCGGTACGCCTGCTCGATCGGCACGTTGTTGCGCCATTCCCAGCTCGCGCCGTCGTCACGCGAAATCGCAACGCCGCCGTCATTGCCTTCCAGCACGGTTCTGCCGTTGTCGGAAAACCACACGTCGTGGTGATCACCGTGAATGTGTTTGCCGCTGATCTGCCAGGTCACGCCGCCGTCCTTACTTTCAGCCAGGCGCACCGACGTCGCAAACAGATGGTTCTCGTCGTGGGGATCGACGAAGATGCGCGTGTAGTAGAAGGGGCGCTCGTCGATCAGCGTGTTCGTCGAGACGAGCTTCCAGTGCGTGCCGCCGTCATCGGAGCGCCACAGCAGTCCCGCATTCGATTCAACGAGCGCGTAGACGCGGTGCGCGTCGCTCGGGGCAATTGCGACGCCGATGCGACCGGTGATGCCGCCGGGGAACCCGTTGCCCGTGACCCGCGACCACGCTCCACCACCGTCGGTCGACCGGTACAAGCCGTCCAGTGGACCGCCGCTGGTCAGATGCCAACTCGAGCGGTGGAATTGCCACATCGCGGCAAACATCACGCTCGGATCGCGCGTGCCGCGCGTCAGGTCCGCGGCCCCGCTTTGCGGGCCGAGATAGAGCGTCTTGGTCCATGTTTTGCCGCCGTCGAGCGTGCGGTAAACGCCGCGATCCGATGAGTTTTCAAACGGACTGCCGAGCGCCGCGACGACGGCCGTGCGCGGGTCGCGGCGATCGAGCGCGATCTTGGAAATCGCATACGTCTTCTCGAGCCCGAGGTGCGACCAAGACTTACCGCCGTCGAGCGTCCGATATATGCCGTCGCCGTACGAGACGTCGTTGCGCGGGTTGGACTCGCCGCTTCCCACCCATACGTCGTTGTCGTCGCCCGGCGCGATCGCCACGGCGCCGATCGCACTGACGCCCTGCTTATCGAAGAGCGGCGTCCACGTCGTCGTGCCGTCCGTACTCTTCCACACGCCGCCGCCGGCGGAACCGATGTAGACGAGCGACGGATCGCGATCCGAACCGGCGACTGCAGCGAGCCGGCCGCCGGCGACCGCCGGGCCGAGACTGCGCCATTGCAGCGCGTCGAGCGGTCCCGGCGTGGGGCTTGCGGATCCGCTCGGCAAGGGACTCGGCGAACTGCTCGCAGCCGGAGCCGGGCGCTCGCGCGCCGGCGGTTGGGCCGGAGCGGCCTGCAGTTCACATTGTGCACCGAGCATGGCAGCGAGGGCTACGATCGTAAGAAATACCAAACGAAGCATCGCTGCGCGTTTTCGCGCCGAGCACGCGGGCTTCCGTTTGCGCTTCACGAACACGCCTTGGCGGGTATGGAAGGACCGTGAACCCCGAGATTTCATCCACCGACCGGTTCGTCGACCGACTGAGCCGCAACGTCACGCTCGACCCGCTCGCCGATTTGGTTCAACCTGCGGTACGGTCGGCACTCGACGGCACAGGACCGCTCGCGCCGCTCAAAGACGTCCTCCATGGTACACCGCTAAACCACCCGCTGCACCCTGCGCTGACCGACATCCCGATCGGCGCCTGGTCGCTCGCGGCAATCTTCGATGCAGCGGAAATTGTCGGGCGCGCGGAGTTTCGACCGGCCGCGGACCTCGCAATCGGCGTCGGGCTCGGCGGCGCGCTGCTGGCCGTAGCGACGGGATTGGCGGAATGGTCCGATACCATCGGCGAGCCAAAGCGCCTCGGCACATGGCATGCACTGCTCAATACGCTCGGCGCAAGTGCATACATCGCGTCGCTCACCTTACGCGCGCAGCGCAAGCGCGGCGCCGCCATCGCGACGGCTTTCGGCGGCTACGGCATCGTCGCGTTCGCCGCCTATCTCGGCGGCGAACTCGCTTTCGGTTTGCACATCGGTGCGAAACACGCCGCGCCCCCGATTTTCCCGCCGTCCGATTTCAAGTCCGTCCTGGCCGACGCTGAACTACCGCCGGATTCGCACCGGCGCATCGACTTCAGCGGCATTCCCATCCTTATTTCGCGCGACGCCGGCGGCGTGCTTCACGCAGTTTCCGCCGTCTGCACGCACCGCGGCGGCCCGCTCGAAGAGGGTGAGTTTGCGGATGGCTATGTCCGCTGCCCCTGGCACGGCGGCCGTTTCAAGCTCGCGGACGGCGCGGTCGTCGAGGGGCCGCCGGTCTTCCCGCTAGCCCATTTGGAAACGCGCGTGCGGACCGGCCACATCGAAGTTCGTCCGATCGCCGCACCAGCGTGACGTGAAGCAAAAGCGCCGATTACTGAGACGTTGCGCTACCGAATGACGCGCGACAGAGAACTACGGCGCGATCTCGATCGCATCGGTTCATCAGGCCATTGGAGCAATCGCTACTTCGCCGCCGCAGTCGTCGCCGGACCCAGGTAGCGGTTGAACCAGGCAATCGTGCGTTTCTCGGCGTCGGCTCGGTGCGCCGGGCCGCGTAGGCCGTGGCCTTCGCCCGCGTAGACGACGAACTCGGTTGGGACATTGAATGTTTGTAAGGCGTGCCAGAACTCTTGCGTCTGCGGCATGGGACATTCGACGTCGTTTTGCCCGACGTATTCGAAGGTCGGCGTCTTCACGTTTTTGATGAACCTGATCGGCGAGGACTTTGCATAGACGGCGGGGTCCTCGTAGACCGACGCGCCGAAGAACGGGATCATCCACTGGTCGATGCCGTTCTCCCCGTAGTATGAAAGCCAGTCGCTGACGCCAGCGCCGGCGACCGCGGCCTTGAAGCGGTTGGTCTGGGTGACCGTCCACATCGTCATATAGCCGCCGTAGCTGTAGCCGGTGAGACCGAGGCGGTTTTCATCGATCGGCGCTTGTTTTTCCACGGCATCGATGCCGGTTAGCACGTCGCGCAGGTCGCCGTACCCGAAGTCTTTGACGTTGGCGAGCGTGAAGGTTTCGCCGTGACCGAAGCTGCCGCGTGGATTCGGTAAGAACACGTAGTAGCCGTGCTGTAAGAACGCGCGCGTCGTGCCGCGGCCGACGAACGCGGGTCGGTACGCGGCCGACGGTCCGCCGTGCACGATCGTGATCATCGCGTGCTTGGCCGCAGAATCGCTGTGCAGCGGCGCGAGCAGCCACCCGTCGACGTCGTAGGCATCATTTTTCCAAGCGATGCTCGTCGCGTGGGTCGCGGCCGGAATGCCGGCGTTGGCATGGGTAATCGCGTGCCACGCGCCGAGCGGGCCGACCGCAATTTCGGGCGGATGTTCGAAGTCTTGCATGACGACGGCGCTTTGGTCGGAGCCGCACGCGGTCGAAAAGGCCGCGTTACCTGCGGAGGTTGTCGCCTCGGCGCTCCAGTGCGATTGCAGTGCAGGATGTGGCTGCGTCACATCGATCGACTCGATGCCGCTCTTCGGCCCGCGCAGATCGGAGAGAAGAAGCGTATCGCCATGGCAAGTCCACACGAGCGACGTCGCCGAAGCGGGGAACTTCGGCGTCACGTCGGTGGCGCTGCTAAGAACACCGCTACCCGTACCGGCAGTGTCCGGCGTATCGGCGACGGCAGCGCTCGCGGCGCCGGTGTCGTTCGCGGTATCGGTCGCGCGAGCGCTGTCGCCATTCCGGAAGGCTTCGCCCGTAGCATGCGGGCCGCCGAGCGGCAAGACATACACGTCGCCGCCGGTCGAACCGAAATCGCTCATGATGCCGCCGATGAAGGCGACGAATTTGCCGTCGGCAGAGATGCGTGGGTCGGCAAGCTGTTGTTGCGGAGAGGCAGGCGAATAGATGACGTTCGCGTCGGCCGCCCGTGACGAATCGGCACCGAAAGCGTACAGTTTGGCGATCCACCAGTTATTGTCGCCGTTGCCATGCGCCGCGGTCCCGACGAAGCCGCGCCCGTCGGGGAGCCAGTCATACTCGTACACGAACATGTCCGGCGGCGACACGAAGTTCAGGTGCACACCGCCGACGAGAGCGATGCGCTGTTCGTCGACGTGCGTGCCGATATCGCCGACGATCGGCGCGCCGGCTTGAGTCGCGCCGATCTCCTTGTGTGCGCCGGCCGTCGCCAATACGGCAAGCCGCCCGCTCGGCGAAAAGCGCGGCGCGTTGAGGACACCGTTGAAATCGAGCAGTTTGCGGGGACGCTCGCTCGCAACGGACGCATGCGTACCGGAAACGGCGAGTGTGTAGAGCGCGCGCGTCTTGGCATCGGGGGAGCGCAGGATGAAGACGAGCTGCTTCCCGTCGGGCGACCAAACGGGATCGCTCGGCACGCAGTCCGGGCTCGGCGCGCAGGGGAGCGCGACGGTCGCCGTATCGCTGCCGTCGGAACGCCGCACGACGAGCGTCTCGCGGCGCTTGTCGCCGTCGATGACCGGATCGTCGCTTTCGATCGAGACGACGCGGCTGCCGTCGGGCGAAATCGAAACGGACCCAAAATTATGGAGCAGTTTCTCGGCCCGCACAACCCCGCACAAGGAAAGCGCCGCTGTAAGTGCAGCAGCGCTTGCGGATGCGCGCCGAACGGCGAGGGCGCTCGTAAACGTGTGGCGAGAGGCTCTGATGCTGGTCAACCCGCGCGGAATCGTGGCGCCCTTCAACGTGCCGCCTTCGCGGACTGGGCCCCCGCGGCCGATGTCGTCGCCGATGTAGCCGTCGCAGCGACCGCGCCGTTGCGCGCTGCACCGTCCGTTTTCGCGGCGTCCTCGGCGAGCGCCACGAAGGCGCGAACGGGATAGCCGGTTGGGCCTTTCGCCAGGAACGGCGTCTCGGCGTCGGTATACGCGGTGCCGGCGATGTCGAGGTGAATCCACGGCACGTCGCCGACGAACGCTTTGAGGAACGCGGCTGCGGTCAAACTGCTGGCCGGGCGCCCGGCCGAATTGCGCAGGTCGGCGATCTCGCTTTTGACGGTCGTCGAGAACTCATCGTAAAGCGGCAGCGGCCAGTACTTTTCGGTCGTGTCCTTGGCGAGTGCGAGGAAGTGATCGCGGAACTCATCATCGTTGGAAATCGTGCCGGTCGCCGCATGCCCGAGAGCAATGACCATCGCGCCCGTCAAGGTAGCGGCGTCGACGATCTTGGTCGCGCCGAGTTCGCGTGCATAGCACAAGGCGTCGGCCAGGATGAGGCGCCCCTCGGCGTCGGTGTTGATCACTTCGATCGTCTTGCCGTTCATCGCGCGCAGGATGTCGCCCGGTTTGACGGCTCCCGGACCCGGTAGATTTTCGCTCGACGGCACGACGCCGAGGACATTGGCCTTGGGTTTGAATTGCGCGATCGCGCCCATCGCGGCGATGACGCCCGCAGCGCCGCTCATGTCGTATTTCATCTCGTGCATGTTCTCGGCCGGTTTGATCGAGATGCCGCCGGAATCGAAGGTGATGCCCTTGCCGACGAGCGCGAGTTTCTCGCTCGAGCCTGAGTCGCCCGCGTATTCGAGCACGATCATCTTGGCCGGCTGATCGCTGCCTTGCGACACGCCCAGAATCGAGCCCATCTTTTTGTCGCGCATCTGCGCTTCGTCGAGCACGTGAAATTTTAGTCCGAACCTTTGCGCAACGTCGCGGGCCGCGTCGGCAAGGTGCGTCGGAGTCATGTCGTTGGCCGGCGTCAGCGCGAGCGTGCGCGCGAAGTTGACCGCTTCGCCGAGAACGCGCCCGCGCTCGGCGCCCACTTCGAGTTCCGCCTTATCGAACTCGTGCGTGTCGGCCGTCGTCAGCAGCGCGATCTCTTCGAGGGCAATCGGCTTGTCGGGTTCGGTGCGATACGTGGTCGCATCGATCGTGCCGGCGAGCGCGCCTTCGACGATGAACTCCGCGGCGCGTTCGGGATCGCCCGCCGCTTCGAGCGGCAGCGCGAAGGCGAACGAATGGACGTTGCGCTTCCCCAGGTAGCGGACCGCAACCCCGGCGTATTTCGCGAGCGACGACAGTTCGAATTTATCCCGCTCGCCCAGGCCGACGGCGAGCACGCGCTTGGGTGGTGTGGCCGAGTGCAGCAATGTCGTTTCGTTCGCGCCGCCCTTGAACTCGCCCGACGTAAGAACGCCGCTCAAGGCGTCCTGCAGTGCGGTACTGGCCGCCTTCGCGGCGCCGTCGAGGCGACCATCAGCGAAGACCGGAACGATCAAAGCTTCCAAGCGCAGCGCTTCCGGCGCGCCCGACGTGACATGTATCTGCATGCTGCGGTTTTGGGTGCGGGTCGAAAGCCGACCTTCCCGCGTCGCGGCATCTGAACACGGCTCTCGGGTGACGATCGATCGTCGCCTCTTGGACACAGGCAAGCGGCGGCATGACAAAGGCGCCCCGAGTGGAACGCGGCGCACCGATGAGCGATTCGAATGCCTACGCGCGAGCGGGCGTCGATATTAGCGCCGGCAACGCGACGGTGGCGCGCTATCGCGATGTGCTCGCCGCTTGGCGGCATCCCGCGCAAGTCGGCGGGATCGGCGGCTTCAGCGGTCTGTTCCGCCTCCCTGGGGACGAACGGCGCCTCTTGGTCGGCTCGACGGACGGCGTCGGAACGAAAATTCTCATCGCCGCGCAAGCGCGGCGTTACGATACGGTCGGCGCCGATCTGGTCAATCATTGCGTCAACGACATCCTCGTCGTCAACGCGAAGCCGCTGTTTTTCCTCGACTATCTCGCCGTCGGAAAACTCGAGCCCGAGATCGCGGCCGCGATCGTCGGCGGCGTCGCGCGCGCCTGCGCCGCGCATGACTGCGCGCTGCTTGGGGGCGAGACGGCTGAGATGCCAGGCCTCTACGCGCCCGAGCACTTCGATCTGGCGGGTACGATCGTCGGCATCGTCGACGCCGGCGCCGTTCCCGACCTATCGCGCGTAACGCCGGGCGACGCGATCGTCGGGCTGCCGGCGGTCGGCCTGCACACCAACGGCTACTCCCTGGCGCGCGCGCTCATTGGAGAAGAAGAGTGGGAGCGGCTAGTGCCGCTCGACGGCCGATCCACCACGTACCTCGATGCGCTGCTCGCCGGACATCCGTCGTACGCGCGTGACGTGCAAGCGATCGAAGCAGTCGCCGAAGTTAAGGCGATGGCCCATATCACCGGCGGCGGCCTGCTCGATAATGTCGCTCGCACGCTGCCGCAAGGCTGCAAAGCCGTCTTCGAGCAGACGCGCTGGCCGGTCCCGGCGTTGCTGAAGGAACTCATTACGCGCGGCAATCTGTCGCACGAGGAACGATACCGCACCCTCAACATGGGCCTAGGCTATACGCTGATCGTCCCAATGATGGCCGCGGCCAAAGCGAAGGATGCCGTCGCCGGCGCAACGATCGCCGGCTGGATCGAAATCCGTAAACCCGGCGAGCCCGCCGTCGTGATCCACCCTGCGCGCTCGTAGTACGCCAGGCGCTTCTCGTTGCGGCGTACGGCGAGTGCGCGCAACTCGAAGCCCGCGCAACGGAGTCGCGGACGTTCCGTTCCCAGTCGCGCCATAAACTGATGACGTACGTCAATCTCCTTGCGGACCTCGACGATGAGCGTTTCTCGCCACGTGCGGTTCATCACGCGCTCGAGGGAATCGACGCGCGCGGGCTGCGGCCGTTGCGCGAGCATCACACGCCGGAACGAATTCTGGGATGGATCGACGAGACGTTCGGCGGCACGTGGTCGAGCGAAGCAGCCGCGGGCGGCGCCTGGATCGTCGAGGATGATCGCGGCCCGCTTGGTTTTGCTGCCTATGCGCCTCGCGGACTGCAGTATCACTGGCTACGCCGTTGGGCGGCAGAAGATGATGTCGGCGTCTTCGGGCCGATCGGAGTCGCGCCGCGTGCGCAGCAGACCGGCGTTGGTAAAGTGCTGCTGCACGCCGCGCTCTTCTCGCTGCGCGAACGCGGCTACCGGCGGGCGCTCATTCCCGTCGTCGGTACGCCCGAGCTTACGGCATTCTATGAACGCAACGCTGCTGCGCGGGTCGTCGAAGATGTCGACCTCGGACGAAACGGACGGCGTTGGCGCGCCACCGTGCTGGCATCGGGGAACGGGACGAACTTCGCAGCGGTGCTCGAGGCGGCGGCTCGCGGTACGATACCGCTCGATATGACGGCGCTCGTCACGAACACGGCGTCGGCCTACGCGCTGGAGCGATCCACGCGCGCGAACATTCCTGCGAGGACCCTAGTGTGGGATCGCGCGAACGAACTGCGCGAAACCTACGACGCGCGCGTCGCAGAGGTCGTGGCGGCGAGCGAACCCGATCTCGTGCTGCTGCTCGGATGGATGCACGTCTTCTCGGCGTCGTTCATCGCGCGCTTTCCGGCGATGCTAAACCTCCACCCCGCATTCTTGCCGCTGCGTCCCGAAGACGACGCCGCGACGATGCCGGACGGCACGCGGCTGCCGGCCTTTCGCGGCGCGCGCGCGGTCGACGACGCACTGGCAGGCGGTTCACGATGGTCGGGCGCAAGCGTCCACAAAGTGGAACTCGCAGTCGATCGCGGCATCGTCCTCGCCCGCGCCCCGCTCGCACTCGACCCGAACGAGACGCGCGCCGATCTCAACGATCGACTTCACGCCCTCGAACGCCGCGTCGTCACCACCGCGATACGCCGCTGGACGTGGGAGCAACCTTGAAAGAGGCGCTATGCCTCTTTCAGGGCGTATCCGACGATCTAAAAATCGTCGTCTGGTGCAACGTCGTCTTTGTTGCTGCGTACGTCGTTGAAGGAAACGCCGCCTGATATCGGGATCGGGGTGAAGGCGGTCGGCGGTTCGTCGAAGTTGAAACAATCCCACAGCGCATCGGAACGATCGTCGGTCGTATCGAGCGACGGCAGATCACCGACGTTCTCGACGAACTTCAGGATGCTGCCGAACTCGTGGCGCACGTGCGAGACGTAGTGTTTGCGCGCGTAAGGCGAGATCACGATGAAGGGCACGCGAAAGCCGAGGCCCATGCGATCGAGCTGCGGCGGCGCAACGTGATCGTACCAGCCGCCCCAATCATCCCACACGACGAAGATTGCGGTGTCTCTCCAGTCAGGCCCCACACCGATCGGGTTGACGACCGCGGCGACCCATTGTGGACCATGCTGTCAGAGCAGTGCTATGT
>JALYUD010000065.1 GCA_030853905.1 Vulcanimicrobiota bacterium | reverse complement strand
CATCAGCTGCTCGAGGGGATGTTGATCGGCGCCTACGCGATCGGTTCGCGCCACGCGTTCATCTATATCCGCGGCGAATTGCTGTCCGGCTATCGCGTCTTTTCGGCCGCGCTCGAACAGGCGCGGGCGGCCGGCTTGGTCGGACAAAATGTTTTCGGCACCGAGTTTGGGATCGACGTGACGGTGCATCGTGGCGCCGGCGCTTATATCTGCGGTGAAGAGACCGCGCTGCTCAATTCACTCGAAGGTAAGCGCGGCGAACCGCGGCTCAAACCCCCGTTTCCCGCGGTCAAAGGGCTTTACGGCGAACCGACCGTCGTCAACAACGCCGAGACGTTGGCGACCTTGCCGCACATCTTGCGTAACGGCGCAGCCTGGTTTGCCTCGGTCGGGCCGCCGAAGTCGCCCGGTTACAAGATCGTGTCGATCAGCGGACACGTCCGCCGGCCGGGCAACTACGAGGTGCCGCTCGGTACGCCGCTGCGCGAGTTGCTCGACATCGCCGGCGGACCGCGCGAGGGCCGCACGATCGTCGCCGTGCAGCCGGGCGGCGGCTCGTCCGCGTGTCTGTTCGCAGAGCACTTGGATTTGCCGTACGATTTCGATACGATGGCGCAGCACGGGACGATGCTCGGTTCGGGCGCCGTCGTCTTCTTCGACGAAACGACAAATTTTGTCGAAGCGGCTCTGGCGCTCGTGCGTTTCTACGCCCACGAATCGTGCGGACAGTGCACGCCCTGCCGCGAAGGCGGCCATTGGTTGGAGGTTACCTTGAATCGCATTCTTTCCGGCGGCGGACTCGATTCGGACATCGATCTGCTGTTGTCGGTTTCGCACCAGCTCACAGGCATCAATCTCTGTCCACTCGGCGACTCGATTGAACCGTTCTTGGCCAGCGTCGTGCAACGCTTCGAAGGACAGTTCCGCGCGTACGTTCGTGATCCGCGCCGCGACATGGTGCCGGCATGATGGAGGTCGACGAAGTGACGATCGT
This sequence comes from Vulcanimicrobiota bacterium, assembly GCA_030853905.1. GTDB lineage: Bacteria > Vulcanimicrobiota > Vulcanimicrobiia > Vulcanimicrobiales > Vulcanimicrobiaceae > Nyctobacter. Next base: position 4,700 of record JALYUD010000065.1, on the reverse strand, counting down.
CAGCGAGGAATCGAGCGCAGTCGCGTTCGAAGAGCGGCGCGGCCTCAGCCCGTGGGTGATCTTCGGTGCACTGCTGTTCGTCTTCATGTTCATCGTGGGTTGGCGCAGCGCCGGAAACAAGAAGCCGCCGCGCCCGCGCGACATCGTGCTGCCGCCGCTCGACGCGGGCGAATCGACCGCTTGACTGACGATGTAACGCTGACGATCGACGGTACGCCGGTGACGGTGCCGGCGGGCACGCTGCTCGTTGAGGCGGCCAAGACGATCGACACCGACGTGCCGGTCTATTGTTATCATCCCAAGCTTGGTCCGGCCGGGTTGTGCCGCATTTGCCTAGTCGAAATCGAGAAGCTGCCGAAGCTGCAGATCGCCTGCAATACGCCTGTCGCCGAGGGCATGGTCGTACACACGTACGGCCACAAGGTCGAGGACGGGCGCCGTGCGGTGATGGAGTTTTTACTGCTGAATCATCCGCTCGATTGTCCTATTTGCGACAAGGGCGGCGAATGCGATCTGCAGGATTTTTCGATGGCGTACGGTCAGGGCGCGTCGCGCCTGGCCGATGCCAAAGCCTCCAAGCCCAAGGCGCTCGATCTCGGGCCGACGATCGTGCTCGACGACGAACGCTGCATCGTCTGCCAGCGTTGCTCGCGCTTCGACGACATCATCACCGCGGAGCGTTCGCTCGTCGTCAAGGATCGCGGACAGCGCGACGTGATTGCCACGGCGAGCGGCGAACCGTATCGCTCGAACTTTTCGGGCAACGTGACCGAACTGTGTCCGGTCGGGGCGCTCACCTCGAAGACGTACCGCTTCAAATCGCGCCCCTGGGATAACCAGCGCACCGAAACGTCGTGCACGCAGTGCAGCGTCGGCTGCCGCATGTTCGTCGACGAACGCTACGGTGCGATCGCGCGCACGATGTCGGTCCCAAGCGACGATGCGATCTCCGACGGCTGGTTGTGCGATCGCGGCCGTTATAACATCGCGTTCTACGACGACTCGCGGCGCCTGACCGCACCGCTGCTGCGTCGCGGCGACGACTACGTGCAGATCGACTGGGACGATGCGATCCAGATGTGGGCGAAAGCCCTGCGCGACGCCGTCGCGGCCGGCGGCCCGCAGACGATCGGCGCGCTCGGCGGCGGACGCTTGCTGAACGAAGAGATTCTGCTGCTCGTGGCCACGATGCACGGGATCGGCGTTACGAATCTCGATTGGCGAACGGGACGTCAACGCCAGGCATCGCCCGGCCGCTACGGTGGAACGTACGCGGAACTCGAAGCCGCGCAGTTGATCATCGCGGTCGGGCGCCCCCCCTCGCAGACGGCGCCGGTGCTCGATCTTCGCATCCGCAAGGCCGTCTCGCAACGCGGCGCGCGCTACGTTACGTTCGGCGGTCACGGCGCGGGTTCGTTCGTCGCCTCGTCGGCGCTCGGCTCGCTCGACGAGCTCGAACCGTTGACGGGCGACATACAGCGCATCGCGGTCGTGTGGGACGGCATCGACCGCGAACTCGGCGGCCGCCTCGCTACCGCCGTCGACGGTTGGGCCGCACGAGGCGTCAGCGTGCGAACCTACCTGCCGGGAGAAGCGAACAACGCACGCGGCGCCGAGGCGCTCGGTCTGCTGCCGCCGCCCAACGCTTTTCATGGCGGCGGGATTCTCGAGGCGGCAGCGGGCGGCGAATTGCGCGCGCTTTCCATCTTCGGCGCCAATCCGATGCTGCATCATCCCTTCGGCGCGACGCGCATCCGGACGGCGCTCGAACGCGTGCCGTTCATCGTTGCGACGGAACTGTTTCCGACCGCGACGGCGCGGCTCGCGCACCTGATCCTTCCGGCGCGGGCCGGCCTGGAAAAGAGTGGCCACATCTACGATCTCGCCGGCGACGTGCTGGCGGTGAATCAAGCGCATGCGGCGCCCGCTGGAACGCTCGCCGACGGCGATATGCTCGTCGCTCTGGCGGCCGAACTGAACGTCGCCGTGCCGGCGCCCAGCGACCTGCTGATCCGCGCGACGGCACCGTTGCCGCCCGCGACGCCCGCCTTCGGCGACGCTGCGTATTTCGACGTGCCGACCCGGCGTCTCGGTGACTGGGGTGCAGCGCCGAACGAATTGCGTATTGCAATCGGCGGCGACATCTTCGCGGGCGGCGGCAGCGTTTGGTTCGATGAAACGCTCGCCGAACTGCGCCCCCAACCGCACGCCGTGTTTACGCCCACGACCGCCGCGCGGCACGACGTCCGCGCAGGCGATTGGGTCGATCTCGCCCGTGGAAGCGAGACGGAGGGTACGAACGAGCCGGCGTCCGGCGGCGGCGAGCGAGCTTTGCGCGATCTCGTCGTGCGCATCGATCCAAGCGTACGTGAAGGCTTCGTTGCCGTCGTCGACGGTTTGCCCGCTGCTCCGGCGAACGATTTCCGCGATGGTGAGTACGTCGTACTCCGTGACGTCCGAAGCGCAAGCGCCGCGGAAACGGCAGCGGTCCTCGCGTGAGCGGACATGGTCGTAGCTCGGCCGCCGCCGGCCGAGTCCAATGCGTGTCGCGCATCGCACGCGGAGCGTGCGCATGATTCCGTGGTGGGGCGTCGCGCTGATCAAGACGGCGATCATCTTGTTCGTCGTTCTCACGACGTTCGCGTATTCGATGCTCTTCGAGCGCAAGATCATGGCCTGGATGCAGTTGCGCCCGGGCCCCAACCGGGTCGGCCCGTGGGGCATGATGCAGCCTGCCGCCGATGCGGCCAAGATGCTGTTCAAGGAAGATCTGACGCCGCAGACGGCCGATCCGCTGATCTACCGGCTGGCGCCCTTCATCTCGCTCCTGTGCGCGATGGGGACGTTTGCGATCATTCCCTTTTCCGAATCGAGCGGCGGCATCTGGGGCATGGGCAACGTCAACGCCGGCATCCTCGTGATCTTCGCGCTGACCTCGATCGGCGTGTACGGCATTTCGCTCGCCGGGTGGTCCTCCGGCTCGAAGTTCCCGCTGCTGGGCAGCGTCCGCTCGACCGCGCAGATGATCAGCTACGAGCTGGCGCTGACGATGTCGGTTATCGGCGTGCTGATCCTCGCCGGGACGACGTCGCTCGTCGGCATCGTGCACGCGCAGCGCGGCCTGTGGTACATTGCGCCGCAGCTGGTCGGCTTCATCATCTTCATCATCGCTTCGGTCGCGGAAACCAATCGCGCGCCGTTCGACCTCGTTGAAGCGGAAACGGAACTGGTCGGCGGCTTCCACACCGAGTACTCCGGCTTGCGCTTCGGCCTCTTTTTCATCGCCGAATACCTGAATATGATAACGGTCGCGTGCATCGCGACCCTCCTCTTCTTAGGCGGGTGGAACCCCCTCGTCGGCGGCGCGATCGTGCCCGGGATCGTGTGGTTCATCCTGAAGGCCGGACTCTTCATCTTCATGTATATCTGGCTGCGGACGACGTTACCGCGGCTGCGCTACGACCGCCTGATGAACTTCGGCTGGAAGTTTCTCTTGCCGATCGCGACGCTCAATCTGATGGTGACGGCGGCGATCGTCGCGGTGACGGGGTAGGCAGGGACACTAGATGCAAAGTTTTGGCGGCGCGGTGAACGCGCTCGTGCGCGGGTTCGCGACGACCTTGCAATTCGCGTTCCAAAAGAAGCCGACGGTCCAATATCCGACGGTGCGCAAGCAGCACGCGCCGCGTTTTCACGGCCTGCACGAGCTGCGCCGTTACGCCGACGGGAAGGAGCGCTGCATCGGCTGCGAATTGTGCGCGATCGCCTGCCCAGCCAACGCGATCACGGTGATCGGAGCGGAGAACGCGCCCGACGATCGCAAGTCGCCCGGCGAACGGTTCGCAGCGCGCTATGAGATCGACGAACTGCGCTGCATCTTTTGCGGGTTGTGCGAGGAAGCGTGCCCGACCGATGCGATCGTGCTGACGCCGCGCTTCGAGATGGCCGACTATCGGCGCGGTTCGTTCATCTACAGTAAGGACCGGTTACTCGTGCCGCCCGAGGGCGGTGTCGGCACCGCCCCCGATGAACGGCCCGGCGGCATCCCCTCCGACCTCGGCGCGGTGATCGAGCGCAAGAGCACGGTCGATGTCGCGACCGGTTACGACGCGACCTACAACGGTGCGAAGATGAAGGACGAACACCGGGGGCTGACTTTGCAGTGAGCCTGTTCTACCTGCTCGCCGTCATCCTGATCGCGAGCGCCGTGTTCACGATCACGCAGAAGAGCCCGGTTTATAGCGTTATCGGCCTCCTCGTGAACTTTTTGGCGCTGGCCGCACTGTATTTCACCTTGCACGCCGAGTTTTTGGGCGTCATTCAGATCGTCGTCTACGGCGGCGCGATCTTGATGCTCTTCGTGTTCGTCATCGCGCTGCTTTCGAGCGGCATCGGCCCGTTCCGCGCCGGCCCCGATCGCTTGCCGCGCATCGCCGTACCCGCGCTCTTCGCAACGTTGATCGCCTTCGGGTTTCTGATCTTCGGCGTGGCGCACCGGACGCTCACGGCGCTGCCGGCGCACCATCCCACGTCGTATCTCGGCAACGTCGGGCAACCGAACGTCTTCGGCAGCGTGTCGGACTTCGGCGTCGCGCTGTTTACCGTGCAACTGCTGCCCTTCGAGGTGACGGCGTTCATTCTGATGGTCGCCGTGATCGGCGTCGTGCTCGTCGCGGGCGATGCTGCGCCCGCCCCGACGC
>JALYUD010000034.1 GCA_030853905.1 Vulcanimicrobiota bacterium | reverse complement strand
GCGCGGCACCGAGCGCCGGAGCCTCCGCGGCACCCTCGCCGACACCCCCGCCGCCTCCCTACAATCGCCTGACGTGGCGTTCGATCGGCCCGGCGATCTCGGGCGGACGCGTCGCGGCGGTCGTCGGTTCGGCGCGCGACCCGAAGCTGTATTATCTCGGCGCGTCCGGCGGCGGCGTTTGGAAGAGTGACGACGGCGCAGCGACGTGGAGCTCCGTCTTCGACAAGACGCGGATCGCCTCGATCGGTACAATCGCGATCGACCCGAACAACGACAACATCGTGTGGGTCGGGACGGGCGAGACGAATCCGCGCAACGACGTGATCGCCGGCGCCGGCATCTACAAGACGAGCGACGGCGGCAAGAACTGGACCTACATGGGTTTGCGCGAGACGCAGCAGATTTCGTCGATCGCGATTGATCCGCGCGATTCCAACCGCATCGTCGTCGGCGCTCTTGGCGATAACTTCCGCGATAGTCCCGATCGCGGAGTCTATCGCACGACCGACGGCGGCAAAACGTGGCAGAAGACGCTCTATCTCACCCCCTCGAGCGGCGTCTCCGATCTCAAAGTCGACCCCAAGAATTTCTCCGTGCAATACGCCGGGATGTGGCACTTCCGCCGTCTGCCGTGGACGTTCACGAGCGGCGGAGCCGACGACGGCCTGTTCAAATCGACCGACGCCGGGGCAACGTGGACGCGCTTGAGCGGGCATGGCTTGCCGACCGGCCAAACGGGGCGCATCGGCCTCGCGGTCGCGCCGAGCGATACCAAACGCGTTTACGCGCTGATCGAATCGAAGGACGGCATCCTGTGGCGTTCCGACGACGCCGGAGCGAACTGGACGCTCGTCTCCAAGAACACGCTCGTCGATCAGCGGCCGTTCTACTTTTCGCACGTCGACGTCGATCCGTCGAAGCCCGATCACGTCTACGGTATTTCGGAGATGCTCTCCGAAAGCAAGGATGGCGGTAAGACGTTCAAACCGATCGCCGACAACGTGCACGTCGACTACCATGCGATGTGGATCGCCCCGAACGATCCGACGCGCGCGATCGTCGGCGAGGACGGCGGCTACGCGCTAACGCTTAACGGCGGCGACGATTGGTCGTTTTCCGAAAATCTGCCGATCGGCGAAGCCTATCATGTCGGTTACGATCAGGAAACGCCCTACCGGCTATGCGACGCCTTGCAGGACAACAGCGCGTTTTGCGGACCGTCGGATTCCCTGAGCCCCGACGGCATTCCCAACCGCGACTGGAAAAACGTCGTCGGCGGCGACGGCGAATGGGTGGTGCCCGATCCGACCGACCCGAATCTCGTGTGGGCGGATTCTGAGGATGGGTTCCTGACGATCTACGATCGGCGCGCCAAAAGCGAGCGTAACGTGTCACCGTGGTTCAGCACGTCGGCTTCATCGTTCGACATCAGCCGCGCACGTTATCGTTTCAACTGGGACTCGCCGATCGCGTTTGCGCCGTGGAACCCGCGCATCGCGTGGTACGGAGGCGACGTCGTTTTTCAGACGACCGATCGCGGCCAGTCGTGGCGTCCGATCAGCCCCGATCTCACCCTCAACGACAAGGCGCACCAGCAGCCCGCCGGCGGACCGCTTGCGTTCGACGTTTCCGGCGCCGAGTACACCGACACGATTCTCGATATCGAAGGTTCGAATCTTCGGCGCGGCGAGATTTGGGCCGGGACCGACGACGGCCGCGTTCAATTGACGCGTGACGGCGGAGCGCATTGGAAGAATGTCACGCCGCCGAACCTGCAACCGTACGGCCGCTTCGAGATCGTTGCACCGTCGACGCTCGTCGCCGGCTCGGCGTACGCCGTGTACGACCGCCACTACCTCGGCGATCGCACGCCGTATGCGTTCGTCACGCGTGACTACGGCGCACACTGGACGTCGATCACGCAGGGCCTACCGGCGGACCAGCCGTTGCGTTCAATCCGTCCCGATACGCGCGACCGCAACGTCGTCTATGTCGGCTCCGAAGAGGGCGTCTATATTTCGTATGACGGCGGCATGAGTTGGCGATCGTTCGCGCTCAATATGCCGGCCGTGCCGATCTTCGATCTGCGCATCCAGCCGCGCTACAACGATCTGCTCGCGGCGACCCACGGCCGCGCGCTCTATATCTTCGACGACCTCACGCCGGTGCAAGGACTGCAACGCGCCGAGGCGGCGCGCTCGATGCTCTTCGCTCCCCGTCCCGCCTACGAGTTCCGGTTCCACTCCGACGAGGAAAGCACGTACACGAACTACTTCGCGAAGAATCCTCCGCGCGGCGCCATGCTGTCGTTCTATCAAGCGACACCCGGAACATCGCCGCCGCCCGTGCGCATCTACGACGCGCAACACCGCCTGATCCGTACGATCGCGGGCGAACGGTGCGTCGCGAAGAAGCCCGAACCATTCGTGACCAACGATCAGGGGCTCAACCGCACGACCTGGGACATGCGCAGCGACGGTCCCGTGCGCTGGAACGGTGCCGCGCGTGAATCGTACAAGGGGCCGCGCACGGGTCCGTACGTTTTGCCCGGTCGCTATACCGTAACGATGGTGATCGCCGGTCGAACGCTTTCGCAAACGCAGGCCATCGCGGGCGATCCTCGCCTTCCGTACACGCCGCTAGAGCGCGAAGCGCGTCACGCCTTTGCGGTGACGGCGACCGCCAAATTCTCCGGGGTTGATGCCGCGCTCAATCGGATCGATGCAGTGATTGCCTCCGCCGGGAAGGCGGCGACGGCCGCCGGCTCCGACGCGACGCTCGCCGCGACGTTGAACCGCACGGTCGCGCGGGCGCGCGAGGTGCGGGGCGAATTGACCGCCGACTATCACAACGACGAAGACTCGATTCAATATCCCGGCAAGTTGCGCGAAGATTTGCAGGGACTCGACATGAGCGGTCTCGGAGGGCCGCCCACGCGAGCGGAACGTAGCTTCGCGGCGCGCGTCGGTGCCGAATACGCGCGGGTGATACGCGACGTGCAAGGGTTCTACGCGGACGACGTCCGCACGGCAAACGGCGCACTCGCCGCGGCTCACGCGCCTCCGCTTTCGGAGTCACAGCCGGCACCCGCGCTCAACTGTGCGACGGACGAAGGGGATTAGGTGTACGCGTTTTTGGCAGCCGTTGTACCCGCGGCATCGCTGTTCGCGCAAGCCTTCACCGGATCGTGGAATTGCTCGGCGCACATTCCGGCGAGTTCGGGTCATGCGGCGCGCGTCAGCACATCGAATTGGGTGATCGCGCCGATGGCGGGCAGCAAGAATTGGACGATCGTCCGATGGGGGCCGCACGGCGAACAAGGCGGTACCGCTTACGTCGGTTATGTGCCGAAACTGCGTGCCTGGATATACGACGACTTCCATGGTGACGGCAGCTACGCACGTTCGACGTCGAGCGGTCCGCATAACGACACGTGGGCCTGGTTCGGCACCTATTACACGCAGCGCGCGCAGCAGTCGTACGGTCCAATCTCGTGGAGCGTGAAAGGCAACCGTCTCGAACGTCGCTACGAAACCACGGTCTCCGGCCGACCGCATCAAGTCGGCACGGACTCCTGCGCGAAGGAATAACGCGTAAGGGTCGCTCGTGGCGCAGCCGTTGTTGACGCTTGGACACGGAACCGCAAGCGAAGAAGAGCTCGCACGGCTCATACGCGAGGCGGCGCTACAAGCGGTCGTCGACGTCCGCACGGTTCCAAAAAGCCGGCGCCATCCCCAATTCTGGCGCGAAGAGATGGAACGCTGGGTTCCCGCGCAAAGCGGCAGCACGTACCGCTGGGAACCGGCGCTAGGCGGCTTTCGGAAGGCCGATACCAGCAGCCCAAACGTCGCACTCCGTCATCCGTCTTTCCGCGCCTACGCCGACTACATGGAAACGGACTCGTTTGGCTGCGCGCTTGCGCAGCTTCTGAACGATGCCGCGCTCGCCCGCACCGCCATCCTCTGCTCGGAAACGGTGTGGTGGCGCTGCCATCGCCGCCTGATTTCGGATGCCGCAGCGCTGTTGCACGGCGTCGACGTGCATCACCTGATGCACGACGGAAAACTGCGGCCGCACATCCCGACCGCCGGCGTTCGCGTGACGGCGACGGGAACGCTTCGCTACGACATGCTCTTCCAAAGTGGCGACGCCGCCGACACAACCGTCGAACCCGAGGCGACGTGTCAGCCGGAACGCTGATGTGAGCAACGGTTCCCGCGCGAGCACGCCCTCTCGCCGCGCGGCGCCGCGTAACACTGGGGCGTTTCAAGGTTCGCGGCGGCCGGGGCGCCAACCCGAGGAACTCGACATGTCGATTCCCGCTGCGCTGCTGCTTGCCGACGGAACGCGTTTTGACGGCGAGGGCATCGGCCCGGGGGCACTGGCACTTGGCGAGGCCGTCTTCTATACCGGGATGACCGGGTACGAAGAGGCGCTGACCGATCCGTCCTACGCCGGTCAATTGCTGACGTTCACCTACCCGATGATCGGCAACTATGGAGTCTCCGGCGATGCGATGCAGCATGCGCGTGCCTGCGTGGCGGGCGCCGTCGTCAAGCGGCTCGCTGCGCATCCCTCGCATCACGCGAGCAAAGACAATCTCGCGACGTGGCTGATCGAGCAGCGTGTACCGACGCTCGTCGGCATCGACACGCGCGCATTGACGACCGTCCTGCGCGAGCACGGAACGATTCGCGCGGCACTCGCCGTCGGCGCCGAGGCCATCGGCGCAATGAAAGCGGCACTTGACCCGTACGCCCGCGAAACGAGCACCGCGGAGCTAGTCCCGGCCGTTGCCAGCCGCAGTGCGCACGATGTACCAAGCGACGGCGATGGGCCGCACGTCGTTGTGATCGATTGTGGCGTAAAGCGAGCGATCGTGCGCGATCTGCAAGCACTCGGCGCGCGCTTGACCGTCTTACCGTACGATGCCACGCGCGACGACGTGCTCCGACGCCGACCGGCCGGCGTGGTGATTTCCCCCGGTCCCGGCGACCCGACCGATCTCCGGGAAACAGTCGCGACTTTGCGCGGACTGATCGGCCAGGTGCCGATGTTCGGAGTGTGCCTCGGTCACCAGCTTCTCGCGCTCGCCTGCGGCGGCACCACCTACAAGCTCCCTTACGGCCATCGCGGCGGAAACCATCCGGTGATGGACCTCGAGCGGGACGCGGTGCTCGTTACCGCCCACAACCACGGCTATGCGGTCGACGGCGCGTCGTTGCCGCCCGAGCTCGAGGCAACGATGGTCAACCTCAACGACGGCACGAACGAAGGTTTCAAGCATCGCAGCATGCCGCTGGCGGCGGTGCAGTTCCATCCCGAAGCTTCACCCGGGCCGGCCGACGCGCGTTTTCTGTTCGCCGAGTGGCTCGGTTCGCTCTCGTCGCCGTAACGGGGCTTGTCGGCATTCTCGCGCTGCAGCAAGCCGCCGGCGCTCAAAATCTGCGCACGTTGCACGTGCGCGATTTTGCGATGTCCGTCGATCGAGCCGTCGTTCCCGTCGGCGAAGTCTTTCATCTGACGATCCGTGCGCGCGTGGCCGAGCCCGTCGGTTCGCTCGACGAGATCGCCCTTCCGAATCTCGCGGCGTTCGAAGAACTCGGCGACGAACGACGCTGTGCGACCGCTTCCGCGGCGACGGAGTGCTCAGAAACCTTGACCCTCGAAGCGTTGACTGCGGGCGACGTGACGATTGCCCCCGCTTCGCTCGATGCCGTCGACGGACGCAATGGCCGCCCCAGCCGCTTCATCACCAATACCGTCGCCCTGCGCATCGTCGGCACGCGGCTCGGAACGGCGCTGCAAGCGTCTTTCGGGCGCGCGATCCGACTTACCGCCCGGATCGCGATTCTCGTCGCCCTGCTCGCTGCAGCCACGCTCGCCTTTGCCTGGATACGCCTGCGTTCCGAGCGCAAACGTCCGAGCGTTGCACCTCCACTGCCGTCTGCGCCGAACGCACCGCACGAAGACTTCGGCGTGCGTTTGCGTGAACTCGTGCAGGCTCTGACGCGTGAACCGACTCGCGCACGCGCCGTCGCTCTGCGCGCCGCATTGCGCGAGAACGCGGGTGCGCGGGAGGACGAAACGCTCGCCGATCTGAGGCAGCGCGGTGCGCTCGACGGTACTTCGGGCGCCGCACTTGCCGCCGTTGAGCGCGCCAGCTTCTGCGAGGACGACAAGGTGGCCGACGCGGCTCGGGAGGCGCTGCCATACCTTTCCTAAAGCCGGCGGCCCTCGTCGAGGCGCTGTCCCACACGATCGTCGGCCAGCACGAGACCCTCGACGCTCTCGTGCGCGCGGCGATCGCGGGCGGCCACGTGCTGCTCGAAGGGCCTCCGGGGCTCGCCAAAACCCTGGCGTGCCGGGCGCTGGCCGCCGCACTTGACGGAACGTTCAAACGCGTGCAGTTCACGCCCGACCTGTTGCCGAGCGACATCGTCGGAACGCGCATCTTCGATCAGCGCAGCGGCGATTTCAAGACCGCGCTCGGCCCGATTTTCGCCAACGTCGTCCTGGCCGACGAAATCAATCGGGCGCCGGCGAAAGTGCAGTCCGCCTTACTCGAAGCGATGCAGGAGCGGCAGGTCACGATCGGTCCGCAGAGCCATCCGCTGCCCGAGCCGTTCATCGTCACGGCGACGATGAATCCGCTCGAAAGCGACGGGACGTACGCGCTTCCGCTGGCCCAAATGGATCGTTTCCTCGTGAAGATCGTCGTCGACTATCCCAGCCGCAGCGAAGAACGGGCGATCCTGGAACGCTTTGGTGGTCAAGCACCGCTCTTCGATCGCCATGTCGCCGGAATGGCCGACGTGCTGGCATGGCGTGCGGCCGCGCGCGACGTGTTCATCGATCGCCGGCTGGCCGATTACATCGTCGCGCTCGTCACGGCGACGCGCGACACTCACGCCTACATTGAACGTGGTGCCAGCCCACGGGCGACGTTGGCGCTGGCGGCTATGGCGCGCGCGAGCGCCCTCGTCGAGGGACGTTCCTTCGTCACGCCGGACGACGTGCGGGCCAATGCGGCGCCCGTCTTGCGGCATCGGCTGGCGTTCAACTACAAGCTTTTAACTGATCGTCTCGATCCCGAAGCGATCGTTAGCGAGTTGATCTGCGGGGTACCAGTGCCTTGACGGCCACAGAGCTTACCGATAGGATGGGGCGCATGGATTCCTTGCTTTTGTGCGATCACTGCGGCCACGGGGCAACGCTCCACTCCGGCGACGGTTGCGCGTCGCTGCGCTGCGACTGTCCACGGACGCGTGACGCGATCGTGACGACCGCACTGCTGGACGTCAAACGGGAAATCCACGACGCCTATCGCGTTCCCCAGCAGCTCTGAGTAGCAGCACGAGCGTCGTCCGCGGATTCTAGAGCGCCGGCGCCGAACTTCCCGGCGATGCTCCGTCGTCTCGCGCTCGCTGGTGTGCTTACAGCCGCCGCGGTAAGCCTGTACGTCCCCGCCTTAGCCAAGCCCTCAGCGCAACCGTCGCCGACCCCTACGCCGAGCCCCGATGCGCGAGCCGAACGAATATTCGCCCGCGCGCGCGCCGTTTGGCTCAGGCGCAGCGACGTACCGTATCTCCGTTATGGCGCGCTCGTGCGCTATCTGCACAACGGCCACGTCTTCGATAATTGGTGGGACGCGTATTATCGCAGCGATGACGGCGCGCTTTCGCTCGAACCGCTGCACGATATCGCCGAAGAAAAGCATCGCCTCGGCGGCGTCCCATTCTCGATTTTCGGCTTCACGTTTTTCGACACGAATCCCGACGCCGAGCCGATCCGCCTCGACGAACCGAACATCGCCCCGGTTTCCTCGTTCGGCGTGCTGACCCGCGGTGCCGCCGCGCGTCAGGCGCGGTCACGTTCCGATGAGCCGAGCGCCAGCCCGACGCCGAGCATACCACCGCCGACGAGTATACCGCCGCTCGGGACGAGCCCCGCACCAACTATAAGTCCGGCGCGGGCGAGCGCTGCGCCGAGCATCGAGCTGGCGGCTAGCCCGGAGCCGAGCGGAGCTTTTCGCGAAATCGCGCACGTCGAAGCGAACACCCGCGATTATCAGATCGACTACGTCGGCACCGACGCGATCGCCGGCGCGCCGGCGCTGCATTTGAAATTGACGCCGCTTCGCAATCCGGAGCTCAACCGCTTGCGCGACGTTTGGGTCGATCCGTCGACCTACCGCACGGTCCAACTGAACGTGCAAGGCTTATTAGGCGGCAAACCATATGACAGCGTGGAGTGGACGATCCACTACGTCCTGCTCGACGGACGCAACTACGTGCAGCAGATTGTCGCCGACGAACCGCTGCACTTCGGTTTCGATACGACCGTCCCAAAGTTCGAATTCGATTTCGTCGATTACCATTTCCCAACGAGCGTCCCGCAATTCACGTTCAACCGCTCGCTCACGGGACCGAGCCGCTCGTAGGTCGCGCAGCACCGCGACGCAATCCGTTCCGCTCCATCGCTCGCTCCAACTACGTCGGCGCGGTCGCGGCCGATACGTTGGGATCGGCGACTTCACCGGCAAACGCGCGTAACCAAACCCCGCGATCAACGCTCCGACGATCGGCGCAAACCAAAAAAGCCACAGCTGTCCGAGCGCCCACGCCGCCCAAGCCGTGCAACCGCTCTCGGCCGAACGCGTCGCCGAACTTTAACACAGAACTTCGATCGTGCGCAGCTTCGTCTGCTGCTGAGTTACTTCGTAAGGCTTCGCAAGCACTATAGAACAGCGGTTTTGTCCTTGACATAGTGGAGGGGCCCGTTGTACCATCCGCTTAGATGGTGAACAGATGGTGCTGCATTTTCAACGCGAGGCAAGGCGCAAGTTGAGCGTGCCGGTTGACGACGAGCGAACGCTTCGCTTGACGGACACGGAAAAGATAACGATCAATCTCGGCTTCGTCGATCTCGGCCATGCCGATCTGTTGGTCCGTGAGGGGTTCTACTCAAACCGCACGGATTTCATCCGGACGGCGATTCGCAATCAACTCGAACGGCACGCCGACGTGCTAAAGCGATCGACGAGCCGCAAACACCTCGAGCTCGGCTTACAGCACTACAGTCGCGAACAGCTTGAAGCGGCGCGAGCCGCGGGAAGCCGCATCGACATTCGCGTGCTCGGGCTCGCCCGAATCGCATCCGATGTCAGCGCTGACCTCGCACGCGCGACGATTGGCTCGATCGTCGTTCTCGGAGCGCTGCAGGCGAGCCCCGCGGTCCGAGCCGCGCTCGCTGATCGGATCACTCACTGAGACAACGCCCGAATCTGTTGCGTTCGGCCTTCGGCCGATCCGCCGCCATTCGTCAGCAGCGGAACAGCGCCCGGGTCAGACACCGGCAATTCAAATCTTACTCCCATTAAATGCGAGCCGGCCCCAGCGCGACAGTCGGATAGTGCATCACCGTGCTTCGCCGCACTCCCAGAAAGATCGACCGTTGAACCTCATAGCCCGTCCTGAAGTCCTTGCGGCGACGCGCCTGATGCGTCAAGGCAATCTCGCCGACGCGACGACCCTCTTGCAGCGTGCCGTCCGCAATCCATCTGCACGGGTCGTCACGGAATCGCACATCGAAACCCCGTCTGGCGCGGCGCCCGCGCCGAAGTCGCCGTCCGGCGCTGAGACTCCCGTTCTCCCGATTCCGCTGAGGAAAGCCGGCGGACATCGCGTCGAGCCCGGCGCGTTTCTCACGCACTCGTATGCGGGCAATGGCGGAAGGCGCGATTACAAGCTTTACATCCCGAGCGGGTACCGGGGCGAGTCTTCTCCACTGATCGTTATGTTGCACGGCTGCACGCAGTCGGCGGATGATTTTGCGGCCGGCACTCGCATGAACGCCGTTGCCCAAGAGCATGGGTGTCTCGTTGCTTATCCAATCCAATCGACTGCGGCCAACCACTCCAAATGTTGGAACTGGTTCAATCGACGAGATCAGCAACGCGACCGCGGAGAACCATCACTGATCGTCGGGATCGTTCACCAGATCGCGCGAAGTCATTGCGTCGATCCTCGCCGCATTTACGTTGCCGGATTATCGGCGGGCGGCGCGGCGGCCGCGGTGTTGGGCGGCGAGTATCCCGACCTGTTCGCCGCAATCGGCATCCATTCGGGTCTCGCCTGCGGCGTCGCGCAGGATCTGCCGTCGGCCCTTGTCGCCATGCGCGGAACGCCGTCCGGGAACGGGTTCGACGCAGTAGGCCGGCGACCGCATGACTCGGGGCAGCGTATGCCGACGATCGTGTTCCATGGCGATCGCGACACGACCGTTCATCCCTCCAACAGCGATCGCATCATCGCGTCGACGTACCCGTCGGGGCTGACCGCGACGACCGAGACGAGCATCGCTCCCGGCGGTCGCGGTTATACGCGCCGCTCGTATGCGGATGAAGCCGGCAGGGAAATGCTCGAATTGTGGATCGTTCACGGAGCCGGTCATGCGTGGTCGGGTGGAAGCACGTCGGGCTCGTATACGGATCCGGCCGGCCCCGACGCAAGCCGAGAGATGATGCGCTTCTTCCTCACTCACGCACGGTAGCGCTTCACGTGGCGCTCGCGTTTCACAAAACAAGTCAGTTGTCCGCGTCCCGTCGCTGCCGGCCGAACGTAACGCACAGTCCGCCCCGCGAAAAGAGCGTCGCCCGTCGGACAAAGTCCGACGGGCTCCTAGGGTTACGGTAGCTTCGCGGCCAGGGCGTTGCCGCCCAACGAAATATCGGTGTCGCGGAATACGTCAAAGCGCAGGCCGTGCTTGCGGCCGTTCCGATGTGTGGGACAGAATCTGCGCCCGTTCCAAGTCCGCCACCGTAGCGTACGGACGACGGCAGCCGGTCTACCAGAGAACCTGCGCGCTCTCGTAGCGGCGCAGCTCCATGTCAGGAGAAACCAGCACGAGACCGCGTGCAATACTTTGTGCGATCAGAGCCCGGTCGAACGGATCGCGTTGATGCAGCGGCAGTTCGGCGAGTGGGATGAGATCCGTTTCGGCCAGCTCGATCAGCTGGATTTTGTACGCGTCTCGCAGGCGAGCGACGAACGAGGGAACGGGCTCAGGCAGCACTAGCTTCCCGACGGCGCTCTTGATGTAGAGCTCCCACGTTGATACGACGCTCATGAACAACGCGGTGGCGTCGCTTTCGATTTGCTCCCGCGCCGTTTTCGAAAGCCGCGTCCCGCCTTGGTCCAAGATCAGGAGGGTCGCGGTATCCAGCAGAGCTTCTACGGGTCGGACTCCATAAGGTCGCGCGACGGATCGTTTGGATCGCGCCTCTCAAAGGCGTCCAGAATCTCATCGGGCAGCGGGTCGAAAAACGAGTCGGGGATCTGCCAACCCGGGTGAAGGTTGCGGAAGACGCGCTTTTTGGGCGCCGGCTCGGCGACTGGGCGCAGCTCCGCGATTGGAACGTTACGGCGGCAGACGGTCACAGTCTCGCCAGCCTGCACACGGCCGAGATACGTCGACACGTGCGCCTTGAAGTTGGCGACGTTGACTTTCGAAGTGGTCATCTTCGCGTCCATAGATGACTATTATATCGCCAACCTCAGCGCCTCGACAACCCCGCCGGTTCGCGGTACAATATTCATCTATGTCCCCGGTCGGTCACCGCGAAGGACCGGCCCCGCCACGCCGGCGGAGCCGACCTGCGCTTTTCATCGTGTCTCGGGCTCCGGCGCCTCGGCCGGCTGACGGGTTCACGAGACGGCTCCCGAGCGCGACGATCCGAAGCCGGCATAGCGGCGCGACCCCCGAGCGCGCCTGAACCCCCGGCGGTCCGCCACCGCCCCGAGCGCCCAACCCGCCCGGTATAGAGATAGAGGTATACTCCCATCAGCGTCAACCTGCTCGACGTCAACAATTTCGATGCAATGCGGATCGGGCTCGCCAGCCCAGAACAGATCCGCGCTTGGTCGTTCGGCGAAGTCAAGAAGCCTGAGACGATCAATTACCGCACGCTCAAGCCCGAGCGCGACGGACTGTTCTGCGAGAAGATTTTCGGCCCGACCAAAGACTGGGAGTGCCACTGCGGCAAGTACAAGCGCATCCGCTTCAAGGGGATGATCTGCGACCGCTGCGGCGTCGAAATCACCCGCGCCAAAGTGCGCCGCGAGCGGATGGGCCACATCGAACTGGCGACGCCAGTCACCCACATCTGGTATTTCAAGGGCGTGCCGTCGCGCATCGGCATCCTGCTCGACATGTCGCCGCGCCAGCTCGAAAAAGTCATCTATTTCGCGGCCTATATTGTCATCGATCCGGGCAACACGTCGCTGACCAAGCGCGAGATCCTCAGCGAGCAGAAGTACCGCGAATCGCGCGACAAATTCGGCAACGCCTTTAAAGCGGGCATGGGCGCGGAAGCGATTCGCGAGTTGTTGCGCGACCTCAACCTGCGCAAGCTGCAAGAAGATTTGCGCCGCGAATTCAAAGAAACGACCGGTCAGAAGAAAATCAAGGCGATCAAACGCCTCGAAGTGGTCGAAGCATTTTTGTCCTCGGGCAACCGCCCTGAGTGGATGATCCTCTCGGCCGTGCCCGTGATCGCGCCCGAACTGCGCCCGATGGTGCAGCTCGACGGCGGCCGCTTTGCTACCTCCGATCTCAACGACCTCTACCGCCGCGTCATCAATCGCAACAACCGCCTCAAGCGGCTGCTCGAACTTTCCGCGCCCGAGATCATCATCAAGAACGAGAAGCGCATGCTGCAAGAAGCAGTCGATGCGCTGATCGACAACGGCCGGCGCGGCCGCCCGGTAACCGGCCCCAACAACCGCCCCCTCAAATCACTGTCCGACATCCTCAAAGGCAAACAGGGACGCTTTCGGCAGAATCTGCTCGGCAAGCGCGTCGATTACTCGGGACGTTCGGTCATCGTCGTTGGGCCCAACCTCAAACTGCACCAGTGCGGCCTGCCCAAAGAGATGGCGCTCGAACTCTTCAAGCCCTTCGTGATGAAGAAGCTCGTCGACCGTCAGCAAGCGCACAACATCAAATCGGCAAAGCGGATGGTCGAGCGCGTGCGCCCCGAAGTGTGGGACGTGCTCGATGAAGTGATTCGCGAGCATCCGGTGCTGCTCAACCGCGCGCCGACGTTGCACCGTCTGGGCATTCAGGCCTTCGAACCGGTCTTGGTCGAAGGGAAAGCGATTCATCTCCATCCGCTCGTCTGCACGCCGTACAACGCCGACTTCGATGGCGACCAGATGGCCGTGCACTTGCCGCTTTCGGCCGGTGCCCAAGCCGAAGCGCGCATCCTGATGCTCTCATCGAATAACATCCTGCAGCCGTCGTTCGGTCAGCCGGTCTCGATCCCGACTCAGGACATGGTCCTTGGCCTCTACTACCTCACCTTCCAAAAAGACGAGTACAAGGGGCCGGCCAAGGGCGATATTTCCGACGACGCGCTGATCTCGTCGATCGGCCGCAACGCGTACGACGCGCTCTCGGCCGGCAACGGGAAAGTTCACCCAAACGTCAGCGCCTCGAGCGGCGCGGCACCGGACGGTACCGCCTCCGATCACGATCCGAGCAGCGAGAAGCTGCCGACGTTCGGATCCGTCGACGCCGCCGTCATAGCCTACGAACACGCGCAGATCGGTCTGCAGCAGTGGGTCAAGATTCGCTGGAAAGGCGAACTGCTCCGCACGACCGTCGGTCGCGCGATCTTCAACGGCGCCTTCCCGCGCTCGTGGAACGAACCGTATCAAAACTTTAACGTCGACAAAGCGGCCCTGAAGCGGACGATCACCGACTGCTACCGCCGTCACGGCAACGCCGAGACTGCGGCGTTTCTCGACGCGATCAAGCTGCTCGGTTTCCGCTATGCGACCCAGAGCGGAACGACTGTTTCGATCAGCGACATCGTCGTTCCCGACGCGAAGTTCAAGATCCTCGACGACGCGCAGGCCGAGGTCGACAAGCTGCACGACTTCGTTGATCAGGGTTTCATGTCCGACGACGAGCAGTACAACAAGACGATCCAAGTCTGGTCGAAGGCGTCCGAGGACGTGACGTCCGCCATGCAAGCGGCGCAGAACCCGCTCAATCCCGTCTTCATGATGGCGACCTCGGGCGCGCGCGGTTCGGTCGCGCAGGTCAAGCAGCTCGGCGGCATGCGCGGACTGATGTCCGACCCGTCGGGACGTATCCTCGAGATTCCGGTCAAAGCGTCGCTCAAAGAGGGGCTGACCGTTCTCGAGTACTTCATCTCGACGCACGGCGCGCGCAAAGGTCTGGCGGACACGGCGCTGCGCACGGCGGACTCCGGCTATCTGACGCGGCGCCTGGTCGACGTTGCTCAGGACGTGATCGTTCGTGAAGAAGATTGCGGCACGGCCGACGGCATCACCGTCTTCGACATCGGCGTGGGCAAGGAGATCATCGAACCGCTCTACGACCGCATCATCGGCCGGCGCGCAGCCGACGATATCAAAGACCCTGAAAAACCCAAGGCGAAGCTCGTCGCGCGAGACGAAGAAATCAACGAGGAGAAGGCCAAGGCGCTGATCGACTCGGGCATCAAGGAAGTCCGCATCCGCTCGGTGTTGACGTGCCAAGCCCGCTTCGGCGTCTGCGCGATGTGCTACGGACGCAATCTCGCGACCGGCCACAAGGTCGACATCGGCGAAGCGGTCGGCATCATCGCCGCGCAGTCGATCGGCGAACCCGGCACGCAGCTGACGTTGCGCACTTTCCACACGGGCGGCGTCGCGACCGAAGACATCATCACGGGTTTGCCGCGCGTCGAGGAGATATTCGAAGCGCGGAAACCGAAAGGCAAGGCGGTCCTGTCCACTGTTGCCGGCACGGTGCGCATTACCGAGGAGAAGGGCAAACGCGTTCTGGTCATCACCGACGACGTGGGCGAGCCGCACGAATTCGACGTGCCGTACAGCACGCGTTCGTTCGTGCAAGAAGGCGCGCACATCGAAATCGGCGATCCGCTCAACGAAGGCTCGCTCGATCCGCACGAGATCCTCGATCTGCGCGGTGAGAACGCGCTGCAACAATACCTGGTGCAGGAGGTGCAAAAGGTCTATCGTTCGCAGGGCGTCGACATCAACGACAAGCACATCGAAACGATCGTTCGTTCGATGCTGCGCAAGGTCAAGATCGTCGACGGCGGCGACACGCGGATGCTGCCGGCGCAATTGGTCGAAGCTTCCGTCTTCGCCGAAGAAAACGAGAAGATGGCGGCCGACGGCAAGAAGCCGGCGGAGGGCAAGCCGGTGCTCTTGGGCGTCACCAAGGCGTCGCTGGCGACCGAGTCTTTCCTGTCGGCGGCCAGCTTCCAGGAGACGACGCGCGTTCTGACCGATGCCGCGATCAAGGGTAAGCACGACCCGCTGCTCGGTCTCAAAGAGAACGTGATCATCGGCAAACTGATCCCGGCGGGCACGGGAATGTCGCGCTATCGCAACATCACGATCGAACCCGAAGGTCAAGACCTCGACGAGGAAGGCCGTCCGCGCAGCGTCTTCCTCGATGCCGAGTTCGAACCCGAAGATGAGACGGCGGCCTACGGAGGTTCGAAGCTCGTCAGCGGCTTCCAAGATCGTCGTCCGCCGCTCGAGCAGACGGTGCACTACGAAGGCGACTACGCGGGCGACCTGGCCGTCGTCGCACCGCCCAAGACGACGCAGTACCGCCCCAAGGGCATCAATCCGGAAGACCTGTAGCGGCCTACGCATGAGTCGGAACAGCGGCGGCGCGAACCTCTCGCGCCGCCGCTGTTTAGTGAGCCGCTGCTCGCATCGGCGGCCGCAAGGCTCCCAGACATCTATGGGCGCGGGCGCCGTCCTCCAGGGGAAGCGTTATTGCTCGCGGCTGAAGCCGGCGGGGATTTCGAACAGTGCGGCGGCTGCGGACGAAGAGAGCGACTTCACATTGCCACGTTCCGTGACGAACGCAATGCCGGACGCGTTCGCAGCCGAAGCATCGTGGGGCTGCATCGATACGCGGGAGTACATCATGAAGCGCCCCGGCGGAGGCGTGGGCCCACTGCTGTGCACAGTGAAGGTGGGCGTGCAACCACCTTGGCTGACCATGCTTCGCGCGTCCGTCGGGACCCGCGCGACCGGCCGTGCGCCGAACTGCACCTGGGG
>JALYUD010000003.1 GCA_030853905.1 Vulcanimicrobiota bacterium | reverse complement strand
CTCTTGGGCGCGGGCGCGCTCGACGTCGATGCGGCCCACGCCGCCCAGGCGATTTGCGGCGGCGAGCGTGCGGACATCGGCGGCGGCATCGCGTTCCTGTTGGGCGAGGACGGTCGTCGAGCGCTGCGCTTGCCAGAGCGCATCGTAGACGCTCCCGACTTGGGCAAACGCCGCGATGGCGTCCGTGCGCTGATCGACGCCGGCCTGCTGCACTTCGAGGGCGGCGATGGCCGCTTCGGCGTGCCGCAGGCCGCCGTCGAGGATGGCGAGTTCGGCGTTGACGCTCGGACCGAAGGACTCGCGGATGCGTGTGTCGTGCAGCGTATCGGAGACGCTACCGTCGACGACCGCCGTGCCCGAGATGCGGCGAACCGCATCGATCTCGTTGAGACGACCGATTGCCGCCTCGTCGGCCGGGATGAGCACCGTCGGATCTTGCCGCAGTGCGAGGACGATCGCATCGAGAAACGGGGTCGGCGCCACGAGGTTTGTTTGCGATCGGACAGCGGGCCCCGCGCTCGGAGCCGAACGTGGCGTGCTCCGACCGGGATGCGCGGGTGCGGTGGTACGCGGCTGGGCGCGTGCGGTGGGACTGGCTTGCGCGCGCGCGGTGAAGACGGGTTGCGCGGCCGCGGCGGTCGGCGCGGCGCAGTGGCGCCAAGCGAACCTATGAGAAGCAGACGCAACATGATTGGCACGAGCGCGCACCTGCACGTATCGTGCCAAACGCCGCTGCCGTTTCCGTAACCAGGGCGAACGACCGCGGCTCAAAAAAAGCTGCCGTTCCGTGAAATTCGGTTACGCCCATTTGAATATTGCAGCGCAAGGCCTTTTGATTCGCAGCTCTGGCATGCAGATTGCAATGACGATGTGATGAAGCGTCTCTTCTTGCGCGCGCTCGCTCTATCGGCGCTGGCGTCGGCGCTTTCCTCGTGCGGTGGAGGCGGTTCAAGAACAGCGCAGGCATCGGCTTCGCCGTCGCCGCCCGCGGTCGCGACGGTCGCGGCGCGCGCCACGACGATCTATCCGACGCTCGAGTTGCCCGGCATCATCGCACCGCTGCAAAACGTCGGCCTTTCGAGCGCGCTGTCCGAGCCCACGACCGACGTGTTCGTGCACGAAGGCGATCGCGTCACGCGGGGCGAGGTGCTCGCGCAGCTGGCGACCGACGATCTCGAAGCGAGCCTCGCCTCGGCCTTACGCACCGCGGCGTCGGACGAAGCCAAGACCGCGGAGACGGGATATACCGCTACGTTGGCATTCGCGCAAGGCGGTGACGCGGTGCATGCCGCGCAGGCCGCGCTGTTGCAAGCGAAATATACGGCACAAGGCGCGCAGCGCGAACTCGAACGCGACAGCGCACTCGTCCGGATCGGTTACGGGACGCAGCAGACCGCCGACGAGCAGCGCGTGACGGTCGCGACCGACGAACAAGCGGTGCGCGCGGATGAGGCGTCCGTGCGCAGCGCGCTCGCCAACGAACGCGTGAACGGTTCGCTCGCGGGCGGCTTGCAGGCTTCCGACATCGCTGCGGCGCGGACGGCCGCGCAGGCCCAGTTTTCCGCCGCTGATCAGATTCGTCGTGAGATCGCCCGCGCGACGATTCGCAGCCCGATCGACGGATACGTGGTCAACCGCAACCTCAATCCCGGCGAGTTCCCGAGCGGCCGCCAAATTTTCACCGTGCAAGAGATCGACCACGTCTATGCGATCCTCGACGCGTCGAGCGCCGAGGCGTTCGCGATTCGCGACGGCGCGCACGCCACCGTCACCCGCAGTGCGACCCCCGGCGTTCCGGTCACGCCGTCGGATGCCGGCATTCCGCTGCCCGGGACGGTCGTTGCCGTGCTCGGCCAAGCGACGCCAGGGTCGACGAATTTCGCGGTCAAGGTCGACGTCCCGAATCGCACGGGCATTCTGCGTTCGGGGATGCCCGTTAACGCGCGCATCGCGCTGCCGGGAGCGCGCGGCATCGCGATCCCGAGCACCGCGTTTCTCGACGACACGCGCACGAGCGTCATGATCGTTTCGGCCGGGCATGCCAAGACGGTGACGGTCAGCGAAAAAGGGACCGACGGTAAGCAGGCGATCGTCGTCGGCGTGCGCGCGGGGACGCAAGTGATCGCCGACGGGACGACGGGAATCACGAGCGGTCAGCAAGTCGCCGCCCGCAGTACGCGCTGATGTGGCTCACGCGCGCCTTCATCCAGCGCCCGCCGCTGGTTTTCGTGTTGATCGCAATCTTCTTCATCGCCGGGCTGCTCGGCGTGCGGCAACTGGCCGTGCAAGACATGCCCAACACGAGTCCGCCTGGGATCGGCATCAACGTCTCCTATCCGGGCGCGTCGACGACGATCATGCGCGACAGCATCGTCGAACCGATCGAAAACGCGATCGCGGGCTCACCGAACCTGCAAACCGTCAGCTCCGTGATCGAAAACGGCCAAGCGTCGGTCAGCGCGACCTTTACGCTCGAATCGAATCAAAGCACCGATCTGACCAACGTCGAGAAGGGCCTGCAATCGGTCACGGGTCAGCTGCCGGCCGACTTGCTCGCGCCGACGGTCGCCGCCGGCACGCCGGGTGAGCCGGTCGTCGTCTCGCTTTCAGTCAAGTCGACGAAGCTGTCGCTCAAAGCGCTCTCGTTGCTCGTCAAATACAAGATCGGCCCGGTGTTGCAGCAGATCCCCGGCGTGTCGGGCGTGCACGAAGGCGGCCTGTTGACTCCCGCTTTCGAGGTGCGCGTTCGGCCCGGCGTACTCGCGGCGACCGGCCTGACTTTGGGCGACATC
Source organism: Vulcanimicrobiota bacterium (assembly GCA_030853905.1). Lineage (GTDB taxonomy): Bacteria > Vulcanimicrobiota > Vulcanimicrobiia > Vulcanimicrobiales > Vulcanimicrobiaceae > Nyctobacter. The sequence continues at coordinate 4,573 of JALYUD010000003.1, read as the reverse complement.
ATCACGACGATCGGCCAAAACAACGTGCGCGCTCCGGCCGGAACCGCCTATGCGTCCAACCGCGAAACGAACATCAACGTGCAGGGCGGACTCGTGTCGTCGCAGTCGATCGCGGGACTTGCGATCGCAGGCCAAGGCACGACGCTTCCGTCGAGCCTCGCGGCATCGAGTGTAGGCAGCGGGAGCGGCGCCGCCGGAATTGCGACCGGGATCGGTGCGCTCAGCGCCTGGTCGACGGTGCCCGAAGCGATCCGCATCGGCGATGTGGCCGACGTCAGCAACTCCGCCGAGACACAAACGGTGTACGCCTACATCAACGGCGGCGCCGGGATCTCGCTCGACGTTACGAAGAACGTCAGCGCGAGCGAAGTGACCGTGTCCGACGCCGTGATCGCGGCGCTGCCGGCGCTCCAAAAACAGTTTTCCGACGTCGTCTTCAGCGTCGACCACGTCCAGTCGACGTACTCGAAGCAGCAAGTGATGGGCGTGCTGCACACGCTGATCGAAGCGATCGTCATCACCGGGATCGTGATGCTGTTCTTCCTGCGCTCCTGGCGCAGTGCGATCGTTGTGCTCGTCGCGATCCCGACCTCGCTGTGCGTCGCGCTGTTCATGATGTGGCGGCTGAACCTGACGCTCGACACGATCTCGCTCTTGGCGATGACCCTCGTGATCGGGATTTTGATCGACGACTCGACGGTCGTGTTGGAGAACATCGAACGCCACTTCCAAGCGGGCGAAGAGCCGGCCGAGGCCGCGGTCAACGGACGCAGCGAGATCGGAACGGCTTCGATCGTGTTGACCTTGGTCGACGTCGTCGTTTTCTTGCCGATCGCGTTCATGAGCGGGCCGATCGGCCAGACGTTGCGCGAGTTCGGCATCGTGGTCGTCACCTCGACGTTGACCTCACTGTTCGTGGCGTTCACCTTGACGCCGACGCTGGCCGGCTTGTGGGCGCTGCAGTCCACATGGAAGCCGTGGAAGCCGATCGAGTGGTTCACCGCCGGTTTCGAACGGCTGCGCGTGTGGTATGCCGAGCGCGCCTTGCCGTGGTCGCTCGCGCACCCGTGGCCGCTGGTCCTGGCGGCGGTCGCGCTGTTCGTCGGTGCGGCGGCGCTCGTGCCGACGGGCCTCGTGGGCGAGACGTACGTTCCGGCCGGCGATCAAGGCGAAATCTTTTTGCAGTTCACGTATCCGACCGGAACGCCGGTGACGACGGTGCGCGGACACGTGCTAGCCGTCGAGCAGTACGTCGATCGCATTTCCGATCTGGAAACCGAACAGACCCAAGCCGGACAATTCGACGCGCCGTTCGGCGGGCCGGTGCAAGAGTCCAACGTCGGGCAGATCCACCTCTTCCTCAAAGCGAAGCGCGCGCATTCGACGCAGTATTGGATCGACTATCTGCACCGTGTGACCGACCGCGTCACCCCGCACGCGAACATCCTCCTCAAGCCGGCGAGCGCGCAGAGCGGCGGCCCCAAACAGCCGATCGACGAACTCGTATCGCTGACCAACGGCGGAGATCCGTCGAAATATGCGCAGCGCGTTTACCAAGCGCTCAAAAGTACACCGGGGGCCGTGAGCGTGAACGACTCCGCCGCGCAGCGGGCTCCACAAGTCGACGTCGTCTTCAATCGCGGCACGGCGCGCGCTCTCGACGTCGGTATCGGGACGGCGGCGACCGCGGTCAGGTCCGCTTTCGGCGGCGCGGTCGCGTCCCAAACCGAAACGAGCAACGGTCTGATGCAGATTCGCGTCGTCTATGCGCTCGCGGATCGGCACGATCTCGGAACGATCCTCGCCATCCCGATTCGCGCCGACAACGGCACGATCGTGCACGTCGGCGACATCGCGGCGATCCGCTGGGCGCCTGCTCCACAGCTCATTACGCGCACCAACGGCGCCGACGTAGTGCACGTCGACGCCAACATCGCCGCGAGCGCCCAGCTCTCCAACGTGACGCGTGCCTTCGAGGCGCGGGTCGCGGCGCTGCACTTGCCGCCGAGCGTCGCCGTGCACGTGGCGCCGCAAGGACAACAAGACCAGATGCGTTCGGTTCTGGGCGAGGTCGGCTCGTCGCTGATCCTTTCCTTTGCGCTCGTCTTTCTGATCATGGTCGCGCTCTACAACAGCTATCGCACGCCGCTGGTCGTCATGTTCGCGATTCCGCTGGCGGTGATCGGCGCGCTCGGAGCGCTGTGGATCACGCACGAAACGCTCAACTTGTTTTCGTTGATCGGCGCGATTCTACTGGTCGGCATCGTCGCCAAGAACGGCATCCTGCTCGTCGACTACGCGGACATCTTACGCGCGCGCGGACGCAGCAAACTCGAAGCGATCAAAGAGAGCGGCGCGACCCGCTTCCGCGCGATCTTGATGACGACGGTCGCGATGATCTTCGGCATGGCCCCGCTCGCCCTCGCGCTCGAACCCGGCGCATCGCAGCGCAGCAGCCTCGGGATCGTCGTCATCGGCGGCCTTACCAGTTCGCTGATTTTGACGCTGGCGATCGTCCCGATCATGTACATGTGGATCGCGCCCAAAGAGCTGCGCAAACCGCGCGAGATCCCCGCCTCGAGCGGGGGCGCGCCTCGAAAAGAGCGCCCCGCCATCGCACCGGCGCGCGCTCAAGAAGCGTCGCCCTGATTGGGCATCGCTGCACGGAGCATGCTTCGCGTATAAACTGGCGCATGCTGGGCGATTGGCTGCTCGGCCTCGATCCCGGATACGATCGATTGCGCCGTACCTTGCGCGCGTCGCTTTCGATTGGCGGGTCGGTGGCCGCGGTCTACGCAATCGGTCGCGTGATGCCCCTGCCGCTTGCGGCGACGATGCTTTCCGGCATCACGGCGATGCTGGCCTCGATGGGCGCCGGCACGACGTGGAAAGATCGTCTGCTAACCGCTGCCGCCCTCCGCTTCCGATCGTGTTCGCCGTCAGCGTTCGGCGCGTCCTTCGGCGGCCTTGCAGCGACGATAATTTTGCCCGTGCGGACGCGAGATGCGATAACCGTGGCTGCCGCCAAATATCTCGAAGCGCTCGACGAAACGTTCGCGGCCAGCGTCGACGTGCTCGTTGGAGAACAGCCGAGTTGCACGCCGAGGGATCGTTCCCGCGCCCTCGACAGGCAACTGCACGACTCATCGCGCGCTCGCAACCCTTACTGAATGCGCTTCCCTTCATGGCGCCTCCGCAAGGGCAACGCGCGGCGATCGCTGCTTTGGCATCGTGCAGCTACGGAGTCATCGTTTCTCAGGGAGTGAGGCTCATCGCCTGAAGCAGATTTGGGTCAGCTTAGTCGCCGTCACCTTCGCCGCTCTCGCCCGACGCGTTCTTTGCCGGACCGTCGCTCGAATTTTCGAGAACGGCACCCGTTGGAGTGTCGTAAAGATCAGCGACGGGGCGGTAACCGACTGCGGAGTGCCGGCGCGGCGCTTCGTTCAGCCTTTCGCTCGACGCCCTGCGGTTTTCTTCGCGGGCAGCACGCGCAGGCCGGGCCGCTTCGGCGCCCGCGTCGCCACGTTATTGCTGGCGGGAACGGCACGGATGGGCTTCGTTGCTGTCGCCGGCGCGGCGGCGTCCCGCGCGGACGCACGATCATCAGGTGGTAGCACCTGTGTTTCTGCCGCCGCTGAAGTCGCGATGCTCGCAGTGAGCGCGCCGGCCGCCGACTCGGCTCCTCGGCTGGATTGCACCGCGGTCTTGGCGCGCGTCGCATTACGGCCGGTAAAGTCCGCGCTCGCCGTTGCTTCGCCTCCGCCGATGGTGGCTCCGGCGTCGTGCGGAACACCGGCGTGCTCGCTCGAAAGCGAGGTGATGGTCGAGGTGTACGACTGCGAAGCGATGGCGAACATCGCATGCGCATTCTCTACAGTATGCAGGCTCGCTAAAGTAAACGCATCGAGCCAGAACCGGAATGCCTCATGATAAAGCTCCGTGTAGCGCTTCGCCGCAAGAGGTGAGTTTTCCATAGTAGTCCTTCAAAATTTGATGTGTTGTGATGCTTGTTATGTCGAGATTCAGCAAGTGCTGTTTGGCGCAGGATCGGATTATTGTCGTCCGTCGGGCACGATCGAACGCAGAAATGCGCGCGGGACATGACTGTCGAGCGCCGCACAACGAACTGCGTCCCTAACGCGGCTCAGCCCAAGCAGCTATGCCACTGCCTCGGCCTCGACGTTTCGTAAGTCGACACGAATACTGTAAGTACCCTGGAAAAGAGCCGTTGAAACTGGCTACAATCACAACGCCGGGTACCTACTGTCGGTCGCTTCATCTTCAAACGAAACTCGACGCGCTGGCCCTCGCGAGATCGAGTCCGCGACGGCGACTTGCGCCGCGACGGAACGTTCCGCCACGAGATTCGCATTGAGAGGACGCGGCGCGGATCCGGTAGCTGTAAATAGTTGCCGCGAAGCCGGCGCGCGCCGTTCGCGTTGACAAGCGCGCGGCCGTCCGACGATCGTGTGCCGGACGCCGAAGGCGCCCGCAAATGCCCCGACTTTGCATCGCGGAGGCATGAGAACGGCAGATTACCGTCGAGCGTTTGAGAGCTTCCCGGGAGTTGTGA
>JALYUD010000017.1 GCA_030853905.1 Vulcanimicrobiota bacterium | reverse complement strand
GTGCTGTGCCAGCCGGCGCAACGCTACGATATACCGCGCCTCGTCTTGACGCTCACCCAGCGCGCGCGCTACGGCGGCACGACGCTGAAGGATCGTCCAGCGGAGATCGACGTCGTTGCCGTCGGCCTCGATGCGTTCGAGTTCGTCCAAATCCGACAGTTGCCCGGCACGCTCGCCGCGGTGTTCGTGTGCCCGCTCGCGCAACAACAACGCTGCAGTAGCGAAGTCTCCCTTGGCTGATAGTGAAAGTGCTCGCGACGCGAGATCGATCGTTTCCTCGTGTGCGTAAAGCATGGCGGCGCGCTGAGCGCCGGCGAAAAAGTACGAAGCAGCCTCTTGTGGTTCGCCGCCCAGTTCGAAGTGGCGTCCGATCTCTGTTGCGGCGTCAGGCTCACCGCCGCGCGCACTCTGCAGCACGCGAGCGACGCGGCGGTGCCGCCGCACGCGCACTTTCGGCTCGACGTTCTCGTAGATGACGCGTTGGACGAGATGATGCGTGAATGCGTAGCGGTCACTGCCCCGCCCGGTCGTTTCTCGAACCAAGTGACGATCGATCAGTTCGTCGAGCGATACCAGGATCTCGTCCTCTGGCCAACCGCTCGTCGCTTGAAGCACATCGATGTCGAAACCGCCGCCCATCACGCTCGCAATCTCGGCCAGGAGCCGGCTGCGCTCTCCCATCCTCTCGACGCGGGATCCGATGGCTGCCTTAAGGTCGAGCGGAACGTCGGGTGACTTCGCTTCGATGATTTCGCGGAGCGCATGAACGACGAAGAGGGGATTGCCCTCGCTGCGCTCGTAGAGTTCAGCGACAACGTCGTCGGCGCGCTCGCCCAGTTCCGGAGTCTGGTGCACGATCTCGCCGATGGCCGCAGCGTCAAGGCGATGCGGCGCAATACTAGCACCGATCTGCTCGGCCATGAAGTGGCGTCGCAGACTGCGCAGTTGTCGCGACCGAGCGAGTTCCTCGACACGGTACGTCACAATGACGAAAATTGGAGCGAATTGCACGCGGTGCCCGAGGAAACGAAGCGCCTCGATCGTTGCGTCCCCAGCCCAGTGTAAATCCTCGAGCACGATGAGGAGCGGCCGAGGTTGCGCGAGAGCTTCGAGCGCGCGCGTCATGGCTTCGAACAGTTGTAAGCGCTGCCGCGGCGCGTCGGTCCCTCCGTTTTCGGCAGCTTTCGAATCCTCGTGCTGGAGCTCGGGAAGGAGCTGCCCTAACGCAGCGCGCCAGATCGGTTCCATTTTGATGGCCGGTAACAACGGTAGCGCGCTACGTAGAGCACCCCGTATTGCTTGATAGGGAGCCTCTTCCGGGAAGCTTGTCGTACCGTACAGCACGCGTCCGCCCTCGGCTTCGACAAGCAGCGACAATTCAGTCGCTAGCCGCGTTTTCCCAATGCCGGCCGCACCGCCGATGAATGCCACGCAGCCGCGGCGTCGCGCGGCTCGACCCCACAGTGACGTCAGCTGGCCGAGTTCGGCTTGGCGTCCGACGAACGGAAGCGTGGCCTGCCGGTCCTGTTGAACCGAAGCCTGCGGCCGAAGGGTGGACCCATCCGATGAACAGCCTTCGTTACGCACGATCGAATCGCGCAGCGCCGTTGTTTCCGGCATCGGATCGATTTGCATTTCGCCCCGCAGAGCGTTCGCAAAGTGCTCGTACGCGCGAATCGCTCCGGCACGATCTCCGCTTTCGTGTCTTACCGCCATCAATTGACGCACCGCATCTTCGCGCCAGGCATCCGCAAGGAGGATGCGTTGCGCGTATTCGATCGCCTCGGAAAAGCGACGCGAGGAACGGCGCTCGAGCAGCAGCTCTCCCAGCGCCGTCAAATAACGGTTGCGCAGTCGTTCGCGCGGCGCGAAGAGCCAATCGTCGTACAGATTTTCCAGCAGATCGCCGGCGTACAGCTCGACCGCTTGGGCTCGACCTTGCGCCGTTGCCGCCAAACGCTCGAACTCGCACACATCGAGCCAGAGCGGTGCTTGGGGATTCCACTGCACGCTCTCGCTATCGACGAGCAGCCACGGGGTAGTCGTCTGCGGCAACGCCGACTGCAAATTGTGCAGGTGGCGCCGCAGGTTGGTGCGCGCCGCTTCCTCCGATTCATCTTCCCACAGCAGGTACGCTAACGACTCTCGCGCGATCGCGCGATCGCGATGGAGTAAGAGGTACGCCAGCAGCGGCAACGTTTTCGGGCGCGCCGTGAAAACAAACGCCTTCTCGCCCACAGCGAAACGCGGCTGCCCGAACAGCGAAACGTGAAGCGATACCGATCTCTGCGAAATGAGTTCGGTCCTCGGAAACCAGGGCCGGTCGTCTTCGCTACGTTAGACGAAAGACCTCGGAACGCGCATTACCAGGGAGCGTGAAGCCGGCCGCTCACGGGGCGCCTGGGGACGGCATCGATGGAATGGCCACGCGGAAGTCGCGGAAGTGTACGGCTTGGTTGCAGGTCGGGCACGTGACGATCAGCTTGACCGGCGTAAACGTCTTATCGACGACGAACACAGCGTGCTGCTTAACGGCAGCGCCCTGCAACATGTCGAGAGGGTTGGGCTTTACATTGGGCGCGCCGACCTCGAACGCTATCTCGTCTTTGTCGGCCAATGTGTAGGTGAGTATTTCCTGGAAGTTCTTTGAAAGACCATTGTGGATCAGCACGGAGATCACCATCGCTTTCTTGTCCGTCGCGACCAAGATGCCCGTACGCTCGGCGTCCGCAATTTCGGAATCCGTTGCGTCGCGAACTTCGAGGACTTTCAAGCGGATCGTGCCGTCGAACAACGTCTGTCCGACCTTGCCCGAAACCGCTTTCACCTGATTTGCACCCCCGGGTATTGGGGTCGGTACGGCAAGGGTTGGCACGGCAGACATGGCGCCGAGAGCCGCCGTCAGTGTAAACGTCAAGATGGGGCTGCGTAACATGGCAGGTCTCCTTTGGCGCGGCAGCGCGGCATGCGTGCCGGCGCTCCTTGCGTGAGCGCAGGCTGATGGTACACCTTCCGCGTCCCGCCCGCGTCCCGACTCCCTATGGAATCTTGGCCGCAGCATCTCGGCCGAGAGCATACTCCACTTCATCGAGCTCGTTCGACGCCGAACCCTCTCCACTATACGCTGCAGCGCCGACACGGACAAGCCGACCGTGCTTCGTGATGAGTAAGACCCCGGCACATGAACGCAGCGGGTTCGGGGATGGCCGCGCGATCGCGGAACGGAAAAGCTCTTACGGCGCCCGCCAACGTCCGATGCGAGGTGACGCCAGGCATGCTAGCCGGTTGCGGCTTCGTCGCCGCTCGGAAGCGCCACGCCGTAACGCCGAGCGACGTTGCCGGTTCGCCGCGCGACGTTGTCTCACAACGTCTGCGCTGTGCGATTGCTTGGGGGGTACTGCACGTCGCGTTCACCGATGGGCTTCGCGCAGTAACGTCTTGACTGCGGCGGCAAGTTGAGCGTCGTCGTCTTCGAGGTCTTCGCCGAGACGGCGGGCGGCGTGGACATCGACGGGGCGCGGGTGGAGCTCCATGTTTCCGCCGCCGGTCGTCAGCGTTTTGGTGTGCGGGATGCGGAAGCGCGTGCCGTCGACGAGGGTCGTGCCATAGGTGAAAATAATCCAACCGGCGGTCGGTTCGCCGACGACTTTGCCGAGGTGCGCGCTGCGATAATCCTGCGTGAAGTTTTCGGAATCAGAGAGCGAGTAACGATTGACGAGGAGGACCGTCGGACGATCGAGCGCGCGTTGCCCGAGCGACGGACGCTCCGGAACGATGGGGTCGCCGCGGTCCTTGAAATCGACGTAGTTGCGGCGTGAGAAGATGTCGGTCACGTAGGGATCGACGAAGCCGCCCTCATTGTTGCGGATGTCGATGACGACGCCCGCTTTGCTTTGATTTCGAATATCGAGATCGACGGCCAAGCGCGCGAGCGCGTCTTCGGACATGTCGAAGATGTGCACGTAGCCGAGCCGGCCGCCGGAGAGCCGGTCAACGAGCGCGCGGCGTGAGTCGACCCAGGCGCGATAGCGTAGCGCGGCGGCAGCCTCGGCGTCGATCGGCGCCACCGGAACGTCGTGCCCGCTGACGCGCACGACGATCCGCTTTCCGATCTTATCTTCGAGCAGCGCTTCGACGTTCGTGTGTGCGTCGAGCGGCGTGCCGTCAACGGCTTCGAGCTCATCGCCCACGTGGACGCGTCCGCTCAAGCCGAGCGGTCCGAGCGGTAAGAGTTCGGAGATGCGCAAACGGTGCGCGCGGCGATAGGCGCCGGGGTCGAACTCAGCACCGAGATAACCCGAACGCGCGGCATGCGGGTCGCGCGGCGCGGCGACGCCGAGGTGGGAGGAATCGAGTTCGCCGACCATCAGATTGAGCAGCCGCACGATCTCAGCCGGATTATGAGCACCGCGCACGTACGGAGCATAGCGCTCGTGCACCGCGGCCCAGTCGACCCCGTTGAAGTTCGGGTCGGCGTAGTACTGATCGATGTCGCGCCAGGCCTCGGCGAAATCTTCGAGTTTCGTTTTGTCGTAGTCGACGTCCAAGTCGGCCGACAGCGAAAGGGGACGCGTCTTGCCGTCGGGCATCGCCACGAACGCGCGGCCGGCTTCGAGATAGTACACGGAATCGTCGGGCGCTACTGCGAGATCGCTCTTGGGTTCGCGGGTCGCCGTGATCTGTTTTGCGACCGGTTCTTCCGCGGCGAGTTCGTCGATCGAATACGTGTAGATGTTGTCCTCGCCGGCGGCCGTCGCATCGAGGACGAGCGTCTTCGCGTCGCGGGTCAGCGTGATGTCGTTGACATCGACGGCGACCGGCAGCAACGACGCGCGATCGCGGATGCCGTCGAAGTCGATGCGCACCTGACGCGAGTGCGGCGCCGTCGACGACTTCGGGTTGGGACGTGGAGTGCTGCTGGCCATCGGCAGCACGCTCGGACTCGCTTGCGGCTCGGGTTGTTCGCGGCGCGGCTGCGTGTCGACGAAAAGCTGATGGAACTGGTCCTCGCGAAAGCGCGGCGTGCGCGGGACGAGATCGATCTGTGCGACCGTGCCTTGCTCGGTTCGCTGACCGGTCGCAAAGTAGACGCGCTCGCCGTCGGGCGTCCAGACGATCGGGCCCGCGTTCGCGTTGGCGAGGTCTTCGATCGGCTGCGCCGGCCCACCGGCGAGCGAGGCGACTTCGACGCTGGTGAAGCCGCGCACGACCGTCATGACGAACGCGAGGCGGCGTCCGTCGGGCGAAAACGTCAGTTCCTTCTTGCTTCCGAATGGAACGTCGTCGTCGAGTTCGCCGCGAGCGAGGGTGCGCACCTGACGTGACGCAAGGTCAAGGACGCGAACCTCGCGCCCATTGCGCAGGTAGGCGAGTTCGTGTCCGTCGGGCGAGAACTGCGGGGCGTAATCGTTTTCTGCGGGCGTTAACCTGCGTTCGATGCTCGTCGCGAAGTCGTAGAGGAAGAGCGCACTCTTTCCGTCCCGATCGGAAACGTAGGCGATGCGGCGGCTATCGGGCGCCCAGACGGCATCGTATTCCTTCGCAGCCGTGTGCGTAACGCGCACGCCGTCGCCGCCTTCGTGTGCCGAGGCGGCGAAGAGTTGGCCGTCGGCGGCAAAGACGACTTTCTTGCCGTCGGGCGACAACGCTAGTTCGGTAAAGCGCGACGTCAGCGTGACGTGCCTGCCCAATAACTGCGTCGCCGCACCGCGCAGTTCGATACGCAGTTGGCGCGGTTGACCGCCGGCTACGTCGTAGCGCCAGACGCCGAAGTCGCGCTCGAAGACGATCGACGCGCCGCCGCTCGAAATCGACGGCCAGACGAGTCGACCGTTCGTGAAGCGCGTCAACTGCCGCGGACGCCCACCGGGCGAGACGGCCCACAAATTCGGCGCACCGCTGCGATCGGAATCGTAATACAGCGTGCGCCCGTCAGCGCTCCACATCGGCCAGTTTTCGACCGCGCCGCCGGTGGAGAGTTGTTCGAAGTGCGGCGGCGTGCCGGGACGGTAGAGCGCGATCGCCCCTTCGTCGATGTGCGCGTGCCCGCGCCGCCACCACTGCCCGAAACCGCCGTCGGCGTACGCGATTGCGTCGCTGCCGGGTTGAGGCGCGGCGGAACGCGTCGGCCAGTACCGTTCGCGAATTGCGTTCGTCGGCGTACCGCCGTCGGCGGGAACCTCCATGATGCTCGGCGTGAAGCCGACCTGGTGGCTCTGCGAATCGAAGTACAGCGTGGCGCCGTCGCGCGACCAGCCGTCGAGGCCGACGAAGCCGTCGTCGTGCGTCAGTTGCCGGACGTCGCCGCCCGAGAAATCGAGCACATACAAGTCGGGATGTCCCGTGCGCGACGATACGAACGCC
>JALYUD010000172.1 GCA_030853905.1 Vulcanimicrobiota bacterium | reverse complement strand
CCATCCGTCCCAAGCGTCGGCAGCGCGTCGAGCGCAACCCAATCACTTTCCAGGCGTAACGAGGGCGCGCGCACCACCGCCTCCGCCGCACTTCCCGCCGCGCGAACCGTCGTGACCTCGGGAACGCGTTCAAGGATTGCGCGCTCGACCGCATGCTGCATCGTCGCGCTCGACGAGGGACACCCATCGCAGCTGCCGCGGAAGCGCACCACCGCGGCATCACCCTCGATGCCGACGAAATCGACGTCGCCTTCGTGCGAAGCCAGGTACGGGCGGACCGAATCGAGCGCTGCCTGCACGCGGTCCTCGAGCGAGAGTGGATGCAGACCGTGCAGCACGAGCAGACTTTCCACGAACTGATCGGCGCACAGCGCATCGAAGACCGCACCCGAGCGGTCGCCGGCCGCATCGTGAACGATCGTCAGGACCTTTTCCAGTCCCTCGCCGTAAAAGGCGACGAGGGTGCGGACGAGTTCTTCGGTCTTATCGACGGCACGCGCGACCGAGGGCGCGGCCGCGACCTCGGTCAGCAGTGCTTCGATGCGGCCCGAGGCCGCTTGTGCCGACGATTCGACGGCCGGTGAAGCAGCGGAACTGTTCGTGGCGCTCTTACCCGAACGGCGCTAGCGGTGAGTGCACGGTCTCGATCGTCTTCCCGTTGCCGACGTACATGTGCACCCCGCACGGCAAGCACGGATCGAAACTGCGCACCGTGCGCATGATGTCGATCCCCTTGAAGTTATCGGGGCCATTTTCTTCGAAGATCGGACAACCTTGCACGGCGTCTTCGTACGGTCCGGGTGTGCCGTAGATGTCGCGCGGGTTGGCGTTCCACGGCGTCGGCGGCCAGGGATGGTAGTTCGCAATCTTCTTGTCGCGGATGACCATGTGGTGCGATAGCACGCCGCGCACCGCCTCGGTGAAACCGCAGCCGATGCCTTCATCGGGAACGGTGAACGGCTCCCATGTGCGCGTCCGGCCCGCTTGCAACTCTTCGAACGACTTGTCGAGGAAGTGCAGCGCGGCGGCAGCCGCGTAGGCCTGGAAGTAGGTGCGGGCCCGATCGCGCTCGATCGTGTTCGACCACTTTGGAATCTTCCACTCGAAGCTGACCGGCCCGCTGAGCACGCTCTTGGGCAAGTTGATGACGACGCTGTTTCCGGTCGCTTTGACGTAACCGATGTCGACCAGTCCCGAGAGCGCCGTCGACCACAGGCGCGCGATCGGTCCGCCGCCGGTATCGAGCGCGAGATGGTCTTTGCCGTCGAACCAGCGCGGCGACATGACCCAACTGTAGTTGTTGGCGAAATCGCGTTTCTGCGGCCGCGGGTTCGTGTGCATGTTCCACGGATGGCGCCGGTCGACCGGGTTACCGAGCGGGTCGGTCGGAACGAACGTCTCCTGGCTCTGCCAATCGTCGTAATACGAGCTGCCGAGCAGGATGCGGATGCCGAGGTTGATCTGAACGAGGTCGTTCGTGACCAGCTTTCCGTCGACGACGACGCCCGGCGTGACGAACATTTTGCGGCCCCAGTCCGTCATCGTCTTGTAGTTAAAATCGCAGTACTCGGGGTCTTGGAACGCACCCCAACAGCCAAGCAGAATACGCCGTTCGCCGACGTGCTCGTAGCCCGGCAGCGCTTCGTACATGAAATCGAACAGGTCATCGTGCAGCGGCACGGCCTTCTTCATGTGCTCGATGTAGCGCATCAGGCGCGTGTAGTAGTCGGTGAAGAGCTGCTGCGTCGCCACGGTCCCCATGCCGCCGGCATACACCGTCGAGGGATGGACGTGACGCCCTTCCATCAAGCAGAACATTTCGCGGGTGTAGCGGCTGGCTTGCAGCGCCTCGCGATAATACACGCCGGTAAACGGGTTGAGCGCCGTCATGATGTCGGCGATCGTCCGGTAGCCGTGGATGGCGGCGTTCGGCGCCTGCTTCGCCTTGGCTTTCTCCCACACCGACGGATTGGTTTCGCGGACCATCTGTTCGCAGAAATCGACGCCGACCAAGTTCTCCTGAAAGATGTTGTGGTCGAACATGTACTCGGCCGCTTCGCCGAGATTGAGAACCCATTCGCCGAGATGCGGCGGCTTCACGCCGAAAGCCATGTTCTGGCCGTAGACCGAGCACGCGGCGTGGTTGTCGCCGCAGATGCCGCAGATGCGCGACGTGATGAAGTGGGCGTCGCGCGGATCCTTGCCCTTCATGAAGATCGAATAACCGCGGAACACCGAGGACGTGCTGTGGCACTCCGCGACGACCTTCGAGTTGAAGTCGATCTTCGTGTAGATTCCCAGGCTGCCGACGATCCGCGTGATCGGATCCCACGACATTTCGACCAGCCGAGACTGCGGGGCCGCCGTACCGCTCGCAGGACGCTCTTGGATTGCCATCGATGCACCTCTTCGGGTTGCGGAAAATGCTGCTGCTTGGAGATTCTGCTTCTTAAATTCGAGATACACAGTGAGGCAAAAGAGGTCTAATTTACTGCAGGGCTAGGAGCCTAGGGCCGCAGTGGCCTTCGGCCATAAGGCCCGTAGCGACGACGCCCTGCGGTAAATTAGGCTCCTGTGCGGGGGTTGTATCCTGTTGTCAGTTGAGTGCCTTTATGGCGCCACTTCGGTTCTTTGTCGAGCGTGCGAGTCGTGAAGCTGCGCAGGGGTTTGATGACGCTGCCGTAGATGCCGATGATGCTCGAGCTCAGGTGACCGCCGGGCGGCTCGTCCATGAAGGGCATGAACTTGTCGGGGAAGCCGGGCATCGTGCAGCCGATGCAGATGCCCCCGACGTTGGGGCAGCCACCGATGCCACCCATCCAACCGCGCTTGGGGACGTTGCACTTGACCGTCGGTCCCCAACAGCCCAGCTTGACCAAGCACTTGGGCGAATCGTATTCGCTCGCGAATTCGCCTTGCTCATAGTAGCTGCCGCGGTCGCAGCCTTCATGCACCGTGTTGCCGAAGAGCCACGTCGGCCGCCCCGCTTCATCGAGCGGAATCATCGGCGCGCGGCCCGCGGCCTGCCACAACAGGTAGAGGATCGTTTCGGAGAGGTTGTCGGGCTGGATGGGGCAGCCCGGAACGCACACGATCGGAACGCCGGCGCTCGACTTCCAATCCCACCCGAGATAATCGAGCGCGCCCATCGCTCCCGTCGGATTTCCCGCCATCGCGTGGATGCCGCCATAGGTTGCGCACGTGCCGGCCGCCAGCACGGCCCACGCCTTCGGAGCAAGCTTGTCGATCCACGTCGCGAACGTGCGCGGCTGATCGGTGCCCGGCTCGTTACCGAAACCTGTCCAGTAGCCTTCGCTCTTAATCGACTCGTTGGCGATCGAGCCTTCGAGCACGAGCACGAACGGGTCCATCTCACCGCGTTCGGCTTTGAAGAACGCCTGCAAGAATTCCTCACCGACGCTGTACTCGATCAGCGGCCAGTAGAACTTCACTTTGGGAAGTCCCGGAATCGCCTGCAAGGCGATCTCTTCGATGGCCGGCTGCATCGCCGCCGTCAGCGCGACGGAGTCGCCGTCACAACTGAGGCCCGCGGGTATCCAGAGTACGTTGACGAGAGTTTCAGACGGCGGAGCAATCGACATCGAACGCTTCCTCTCGCGCGCATATCACGCGCCTCATGGTCCATCAATCTACGTACGCAGCTTCTATCGTCGCTGTATACCCAACGCAGACGCTACTCCTGCGGGTGGCGTTTGGCAAGAGGAGGCGCCGTCTTTTTTTTGTGACTCGCTCAAGGCGCCGCGGCCGGCTCGAACGAAACCGAACGGCGGGGGAGTGCCGGCATTCACGAACTTTCCATTGCAATGTCGCTGCTCGACGAGATCGGCGACGTCGTCGAACGCGAACGCGCGAGCAAGGTCACGAACGTGCGTCTGCGGGTCGGGCGTCTGAGCGGCGTTTCGCCCGCTGCGCTGACTTTCGCCTGGGACCTTGCGCGCGCAGGCACGGTCGCCGCCGAGGCCGACTTGCATATCGACGAGGTGCCCGTCGCGGTGTACTGTCCGCGCTGCGAGCACCAAGGCGAGCCGCGCGAAGGCGGCGGACTGATGTGCGCCGGCTGCGCCGAAGCGGCGCCGCTGCTGCTGCGCGGGCGGGAACTCGAACTCATTGCGGTGGAGATATTGTAAGTGGGGGCATGTTGAGATGAAATTGCGCGTCGTGGAAGTTCAAGCGAACATCTTGCGCAAGAACGAAGGCTTGGCTCGCGCGCTGCGCGAGCGCTTCGCCCGCAGCGGTACGCTCGTCGTCAATCTGCTGTCGAGTCCCGGTTCCGGCAAGACGACCTTGTTGGAAGCGACCTTGCGTCACGTTCAACAGCGGCGAAGGGTCGCTGCGCTGGTCGGCGACCAAGCAACAAGCAACGATGCCGACCGGCTGGGCCGCAGCGGCGCACCTGTCCGGCAGATCACGACCGCCGCCGAGTGCCGGCTCGACGCCGACATGATCGGCAAAGCGCTGGCCGGCTGGGACATCCCGCCGCCCGACATCCTTTTCATTGAAAACGTCGGCAACCTGATCTGCCCGGCGGAGTACGATCTCGGCGAGGATTTGCGCGTCGTCTTGTGCGCGGTCACGGAGGGCGAAGATAAACCACTGAAATATCCGCTCGCGTATCACACCTCCCAACTCGCCCTGCTCACCAAGATGGATTTGGCTGAAGCGGTCGGGTTCGATCGTGCAGCGGCCCACGCGGCCATCACGGCCGTCCACGCCGGGATGACCATCCTCGAATTGTCGGCGCGCACCGGAACCGGCCTCGAGGCATGGTTCGCGCTGCTCGAAGAACACGCCGCAGGCAAGAATATCCCGTTTGCCGCCACGACGGCGTAGAAGCGCTTGGGAAGTCCAGCGGCGCGAACGACGAGCACCGGCGAGGGCGGACCCGCGTAAACCGTAACCGACGGCAAGCCGATCATGGCAAGGGAGGCTTGTTTGGCGGCGAAGGTGACTGCAATGAGTCCGAGCGCTCGTCGATCGCTGGCCGTGACGGCGGCTGTCTTCGTCGTCGCCTTGGCGCTGCTGATCGTCGGCGGCTGGTTGGCGCACAACTTGGTGGCGGCCTCGGTTCGCACAAGCGAGCGCATTCGCTCGGCGCGCGCATTCGCATCGCAGGTTCTCAATAATCAGCTCGACGAGGAGACCGGCGTGCGCGGCTACGCCGGAACGCATGACCCGGCGTTTCTCGAGCCCTATTTCGGGGGTCGGCGATCGCTCGGGGCGGCCTTCTTCGAGCTACGCGGAGCGACGAGCGGCCTCGCACTCGGCGGCGTGACGGCCGACATTGCCGACGCTGCCGCCATGAGCGGCGCCTGGAGAAGGGCCGTGGCGCTGCCGCTGCTGCGAACGCGGCCGCGCAATGCGCGTGCGCTGCAGTTGCGCGGTAAGGCGCTGATGGATCGCTTCCGGACCGACATCGTCCGCATCGAAGCGGCCATCGACGACCGTCAACGCGTTACGGACGCCAAGGTGCAAGCAGGGATCGATCACTTCGCGCTATTCGTCGGCGCAGCGGTGGCGCTGCTCGGTCTATTGGCCCTCGTGTTTCTGCTGCGGCAATCGCAATTGGCGACCCGCCTCGAGCAGGCGCGGGCGCGCGCCGAGGAACAGCGCCGGCGCACGGCGGAGCTGCGCGCCGCCTACGTCGCCGAAAAGCGCATCGCCGATACCTTACAGGACGCGTTTTCTCAGCGCGCATTGCCGACGCTTCCGACTTTGCAATTCAGCGCGACGTACGTTCCGGCGACCGAAGAAACCAAAGTCGGGGGCGACTGGTACGATGCGCTCGAACTTCCGGCCAACCGCGTGCTCTTTGCGATCGGCGACGTGGCGGGGCACGGCATCAACGCCGCCGTGACGATGAACCGCGCGCGCCAAGCTTTGATTTCCGCGGCCTTGCTCGATTCCGACCCGGCGTCGGTGCTGGCGCGCGTCAACGCCGAACTCCTGCGCGAGAAGGCGCCGATGGTTACCGCGGTTGCAGGCTTCGCCGATGCCCGCACGTACGAATTCGTGTACTCGACCGCCGGACATCCGCCGCCGCTGCTGCTCGAGCCCGGGCGCGAGCCGCGACTGCTCGACTGCGGCGGTTTGCCGCTCGGTATCTTGAGCGCAAACTACAATACGTATCGGATCCAGACGGTGCCGGGAGCGATGCTCGTGCTCTATACGGACGGCGCGGTCGAACATTCGCGCAACGTGATCGAGGGCGAGGAATTACTGCTGGCCGCTGCCGGTCAGGCGGCGAGCCGCAGCGACGGCGACCCCGCGACGATCATCCACGACGCGATCTTCCAGGGTCGTCCCGTCGGCGACGACGTCGCCATTCTGACGATCGGCTTTGCCGACAACCGTAGGGCGGGCTTGACGATCTCGGCCGACAGCGCGCAGCAAGCCTTCATGGGGCGCCTGGCCGCAAAGACGGCGCTGCCCGAAGCAGTAACCGCCGCCGGTAGCAAAACGCGTCCCGCAGAGCGGCGGCCCTTAAGGATCGCCTCGTGAGTTCGCAGTCGCTCGCCGTCATTCGACTCGAAGGTGAACTCGAGATATCGCGGCGCGATGAGATCGCTCGGGCCCTGCAGCTCGACGGCTCCGAACGCGGCATCTTGCTCGATTTCTCCGATGTGACGTATGCGGATTCTACGACTCTGGCCGAGTTGCTGCGTTTCCGCGCCGATGCCGAACGCCTCGGGGTGCCGGTGGCCATCCTCATCGCGAGCAAACAATTCGCGCGCCTCATCCAATACGCCGGCCTCAGCGCCGCCTTCGAAATCTTCGGCGAACGTTCCGCTGCGCTGACCTATCTCGCCAACCCGGAGCAGGCATGACCGGCGTCTCCGAGTTGCGGCTCCACTGTACCGCGCAGGCGGCCGCCGCGAAATCACTGCGCCATGCGCTGGCGGCGTTCTTGGCCGTGCTCGACGTCGATACCGACCTGACCGAAGATGCGCTGACGGCGGTCGGCGAGGCACTCGTCAACGTCGTCGAGCACGCCTATGAGGACGACCCGGGCGAACTCGAACTTTTCGCCCGCATCGAAGACGATGGCATCCTCTCGGTCGACGTCTACGATCGCGGCACATTCATCGAGCGCGACGGCCGCCGCCCCGGTCGCGGCTTCGGCCTACGGATCATCCGGGCCATCGCCCGCGCCGTCTCGCTCGACACCGAAGGGGGCACCCACGTCCACATGCTCTTCGACGCCGGCGTTCGTCCCGAAGGCGCCGCCGCGTTGTAATTCAGCGCAACCGGGCTGATGCTCGGCGAGCTGCGTGCAGCACTTACTTCTTGGGGGCGGTGGTCGCTTTCTTCTTCGCGCCGACGGTCTTCTTGGGGCCTTTGCGGGTGCGGGCGTTCGTTTTGGTTCGTTGCCCGCGGACGGGCAGGCCGCGGCGGTGACGCAGGCCGCGATAGCAGCCGATGTCGGTCAGTCGCTTGATGTTGCCGCTGACTTCGCGGCGCAGGTCGCCCTCGACGCGCACTTGGCCGTCGATCGAATCGCGTAACTTCTTCTCTTCATCCTCGGTCAGATTCTTGACGCGCGTGTTGGGATCGATCCCGGCGCGCGCCAAAATCTTCTGCGCCGTCGGCAGGCCGATGCCGTAGATGTACGTCAACCCAACCTCGATGCGCTTCTCGCGCGGAAGGTCGATGCCGGAAATGCGCGCCATCAGCCCTGCACCTGCTTATGCTTCGGGTTGACCTCACAGATCACGCGAACTTTCCCCTCCCGCCGAATAATAATACACTTCTCACAAATACGCTTAACAGACGGTCGAACTTTCATAACAAGCTTTCTTTTAGCGTTCGGGGCGCCGAACCGGCCTATAGGCCATGAGCCGCGTAGCGACGACGTCACGGGCTGAATGCGGACCGCCTTCAGGCGGCTAGTTCTTCTTTGGGGCGGTATGCGGCCACGTCGAGTTCCATGAAGTCGTGGTCCCGCAGGGTCAGGATGCGCGGGCCATCGTTCGTTAGGGCGATCGTGTGCTCGAAGTGCGCAGCTAGTTTACCATCCCCGGTGACGATCGTCCACCCGTCGGAGAGCGAGTTGACCTCGTAGGTGCCCTCCGTGATCATCGGCTCGATCGCCAGAACCAGGCCGGGCCGAAGAACCATCCCTTCGCCGGGGTTTCCCCAGTTGGGAACCTGCGGCTCCTCGTGCATGCTGCGGCCGACCCCGTGGCCGACGAGCGCGCGGACCACGCCGTACCCATGATTCTCGGCGTGGCGTTGCACCGCATGCCCGATATCGGAGAGGCGGTTTCCCTTTTGCATCGCCGCGATACCGAGCATCAGGCACTCTTGGGTAACGCGCAAAAGGCGCTTGGTTTCGACCGAGACGTTCCCGATCGCGACGGTTGCGGCCGAATCGGAGACGTACTTTTCAAAGGTCGTGCCGATGTCGATCGAGAGAATGTCGCCGTCGCGCAGCACTTGCTTGCCGGGAATGCCGTGGACGACGACGTCGTTGAGCGATGCGCAGATCGAGGCCGGAAAGCCGCGATACCCTTTGAAGGTCGGAAAGCCGCCGCGTTCGCGGATCCCTTTCTCGGCCAGGCGGTCGATCTCACGCAAGGTCATGCCGGCCTTGGCCGTGCGCATCAGCATCGCCAGCACGCTCGAGGTTATCTTTCCGCTGCGCCGCATGATCTCGATCTCGCGCGCCGATTTCATGGCGATCACGCCGGCAGATCGCGCGTCCGTATGACCGTTGGCCCGTCCGTCTCGGCTCGGGGATTCTTGGGCCGTCGATCTGCTGCCGCCGCGCCTTGCGTTCCAAGCTGATCCGTTTCGCTCATCGCCGCTTGAGCGGCCGTCACGCCGAGCGTTTCTAAGATTGCCGCCCTAACGGTTTCGATCGGCTGCAAGCCGTCGATGCGCTGCAAGAGACCGCACCGCTCGTAATAGTCGATCAGCGGTTTGGTTTTCTCATCGTAGGTCGCCAACCGTTCGGCGATCACGTGACGGGCATCATCGGGACGCTGCACGAGAGGGCCGCCGTCCTCATCGTCGATCTGCGGAACGCGCGGCGGGTTGAACACATCGTGATAGGTGCGGCCGGTGCGCGGGTTGGTCCAGCGGCCCGTCAAGCGGTCGATCAAAGTCGGGCGATCGGCGTCGAAAAGGAGCACGGCGGTCAGAGGAAGCGCGAGCCGCGCCAGCATCGCGTCGAGCGCTTCGGCTTGCGCGACCGTGCGCGGGAAGCCGTCGAGGATGAAGGCACCGCCGACGCCGAGTTCATCTTCCATCATCGCCACGATCACGTCGTCGGGAACGAGCGTGCCGGCTTCCGTGTAGGGTTTCGCCCGCCGTCCGAGCGCGGTTTCGCGGAAGACATTGTCGCGCAAGATATCGCCCGTCGAAATCTGGCGCGCTCCAAAACGGCGCACCAGGATCTGGGCCTGCGTCCCTTTTCCGGCGCCGGGCGGCCCCAAGAACACGAGCCGCATCGCGTGCACGGCGACGGCCGCGGTCACGGGAACAGGCGGCTCATCGTTTGATGAATCCCTTATAGTCGCGCATCGCCAGGCGCGCCTCGATCTGCGTCATCGTGTCGAGCGCCACGCCGACCACGATCAAGAGCGAGGTGGAGCCGAGATAGAACGTCGTGATGCCGAGTCCCCGCTCGAGCGTCGTCGGGAGGATGGCAAGGAAACCGAGATAGATCGCCGCGACGGTCGTGATGCGCAGCAGAATGCGCTTGATGTAGTCTTCGGTCGGACCACCGGGCCTGATGCCGGGGATGAACGAGCCGCTCTTCTTGAGGTTGTCGGCGATGTCTTTGACGTTGACGACGACCGAGCTATAGAAGAACGTGAAGATCACGACCAGCAGAAAGTAGACGATGTTGTAGAGGAGGCTGCTCGGGCTGAAGTACGTCTGCAGCGCTAGTGACGTCGCCGTCGTGTTCGAGGGCAGCCCGTGCCAATAGGTGGGCGTCAGCCCGGAGTGGGCAAACCACGACAGCGCCTGCTGCGGCAGAAGCAAGATCGAGATCGCAAAGATGATCGAGATCACGCCGGCGTTGTTGAGGCGCAACGGAATGTAGGAAGAACGGCCGGCGAACATCTTGCGCCCGACGACGCGCCGTGCTTGCTGCACCGGAATGCGGCGCTGACCCTGGTACATGAAGATGATCGAAACGATCGTCAGCAGCGCGATCGCCAGAAAGAGTACGAGGCCGCCGATCGGGAAGCTGCCTTTTTCGCCGGCGGAGATCGTCTGCGTGACATAGGTCGGATAACGCAGCACGATGCCGATGAAGATGATCAGCGAGACGCCGTTGCCGATCCCCTTGTCGCTGATCTGCTCGCCGAGCCACATCAAGAACAGCGTCCCCGAGACAAACGTGATGACGGCGAACACGATGAATTGCCAGGACGGATCGTAGAAGACGCCCGAGCGGCTCATGTTCATCGACATCGTCGTCGATTGAACGACGGCGAGCACGATCGTCAGCCAGCGCGTGTACTGGCTGATCTTTTTACGCCCTTCCTCGCCGCCTTTCTTAGCCAGCTCTTCGAGATGCGGCAGCACGACGGTCATCAGCTGCATGATGATCGAAGCGTTGATGTACGGCGTGATCCCCATCGCGATGACGGAGAGCCGCTGCAACGCTCCGCCCGAGAGGAAGCCAAGAAAATTGTAGAACGTGCCGCCGCGCAGTTCGCTCTGCCATTTGGCCTGGTCGACCCCGGGCAGCTGCACGTGAATCATGAAGATGAACACGGCGAACGCGAACAGGACGAAGATCACGCGCTTGCGGATGTCGGGAACGAGGATTGCGGCGCGAAGGTTGTCGAGCACTATGCGGGGCCTGCAGCGACCTCGTCGCCGCCGCGCGGGGCAACGTCGCCCTCGTCATCGCCGAGGGCAGCGCCGACTGCGAGCAACGCTTCACGGGCGCTCACGGAAAAGACTACGTCGCGGAAACGCAGTCCGCCCGGCAGCGCCTTGCCTGCTTTGTTTCCACCGAGAATCTTGATGCCGTCCGGAGCCTTCGAGACGATGCGCATGGCGACGAGCGTCTGCGGCGACACTTCGATTGCAACGTCCCACTCGGCAAGCGCATCGAGATTGACGACGGCGTACGTCGAACGGAAGTGGCCGATGTCGCGCGCCTTCTGTGAGTACCCGCGCCGGTGCGGCAGGCGCCGCGCCCAAGGCGTCTGGCCGCCTTCGAAGGCCGGCCCCTTGCCGCCGCCCGAACGAACCGTCTGCCCCTTGCCGCCTTCACCGCCCGTTTTCACCATGCCGGAGCCGTGTCCGCGGCCGATGCGCACGCGCTTGGGCCGCGCGCCTGCGTTTTCGCGTAAGCTCGCAAGCGTCGTTCCCGGCGTCGAGCCCGCGAGCCCATCGCCGCGCGATACCGCCGGCGTCGAACCAGGCGATGCAGCGTGCGCGACAGGAGCTTTGCGACGCGACGCTTTGGGCTTTGCGGAAGGTTTCGATTGTGCCATAACGGTGTGGGGCCTTCGCGGTTTAGGCAAACAATTCCGCGACCGTACGATCGCGGAGCTTGGCAACGGTGGCCGCCGTCTTGAGCGAACGAAGCGCTTCGTAGGTCGCGTAAACGACATTGATGGGATTGGAACTCCCGAGCGACTTCGTCAGGATGTCATGGATGCCGGCGAGTTCCAGCACCGCGCGCATCGGACCGCCCGCGATCACGCCCGTTCCTGGCGACGCCGGTTTCATGAAGACGCGCCCAGCTCCAATCTGCATGATCACTTCGTGCGGGATCGTCCGTTCGACCATCGGCACGGTGATCATCGCCTTACGCGCCTGTTCGACGCCCTTGCGGATCGCTTCGGGCACCTCGCCGGCCTTGCCGATCGCAAAGCCGACGCGGCCCTTGCGATCACCGACGACGACAAGCGCAGAAAAACTAAAGCGCTTCCCGCCTTTGACCACCTTCGCCACGCGGTTGATCCGCACGACGTTCTCTTCAATCCCGGAATTGTCGCGATCGCGCCTATTGTACATTTAAAGAGTTCCCCACGTTGCGGGGAACTTGGCGCGGGCCCCCCAGAAAAATGCTGCGCATTTTTAAAACTCCAGTCCCGCTGCGCGAGCGGCGTCGGCTAGGGCCGCGACGCGGCCGTGGTATTGGAGGCCGGACGTGTCGAACACGACGGCATCGATGCCGGCGGCCTTGGCCTTGCGGCCGATCGCTTCTCCCACTTTGCGCGCGGCGTCGAGGTTTGAGCGTGAGTCGAGACCGGAGAGTTCCTTTTCGCGCGTCGAAGCGGCCACGAGCGTGTGGCCACGGGCGTCATCGACGACCGTCGCATAGATGTGGTGCAAAGTGCGGTGAATCTGCAAGCGCGGCCGCTCGGCGGTGCCGATCACCCGGCGCCGCAGACGGCTGTGACGTTTGCGGCGCGCTGCGCTCCGGGTGATCACTTCTTGCCGGCCTTTCCGGCCTTGCCCAGCTTCTTGCGAATCACTTCACCGGCGTAGCGCACGCCCTTGCCCTTATACGGTTCGGGCGGCCGCAGGTCGCGAATTTCGGCGGCGACTTGGCCGACTCGCTGCTTGTCGATGCCGTCGACATGAACGCGATTCGTGCCTTCCACGGCGAACGAGATGCCCGGCGGCGCGCTGTACGAGACGGGGTGTGAATAGCCGAGGGTCAGATTCAGACCGTCGCCGGCCTTCGCCGCGCGATAACCGACGCCGTTGATTTCCAAGCTCTTACGGAAGCCGTTCGAGACGCCTTCGATCATGTTGGCGATCAAGGTGCGCGTCAAGCCGTGCGCCGAGCGATGCTCCTTATCGTCGGCCTTGCGTGCCACCACGACCCTGCCGTCGTCGATGGCGACCGTGACGACCGGCAGAACGTGCTGCTGCAATTCGCCTTTGGGGCCCTTGACGCGCACGAACGAATCGGCCACTTCGACGGTGACTTTATCAGGGATGGCGACGGGCAGTTTACCGATACGTGACATTAGGAATCACCCCACAACGCTACGTTTTGGGGGGACCCTTCTTGTTTAACAAGGCGCTCCGGCTTGCGGCCTGCGCGCCCCCCACACGCAAAGCGCGTGGGGCCCCCTTTACCAAACATACGCGAGCACTTCGCCGCCGACGCCCTCGCGCTTGGCGCGTTTGCCGGACATGATACCTTTACTGGTCGACATGAGGACGAGGCCGAACCCGCCGAGCACGCGTGGGATTTCGCCGCGTCCGATGTAGACGCGCAGACCCGGGCGGCTGATGC
>JALYUD010000169.1 GCA_030853905.1 Vulcanimicrobiota bacterium | reverse complement strand
CGTCTGCCCGTAGCCGCCGCCCGGCGCGCCGCGAGGACGACCGCCGCGCCGGCGCTGGCCATACTGGGAAGCCCCGTCATCCGACGGCCGCTGATCGTCATCCATCGTCTACGTTCCTCTTGTCGTGTTCATTGCCGGTTCTAGGACATGCCAGACCTCACAACCAGATCTGCAGGGGGGCGAGCCCCCCTTCAGCGGCGGGGCGAGCGGCGTCTTCGTGCCGCCCGTGAGCCGCCTCCGCCGGGTTTCGGATCGGGGCCCCCGGCAGCCGCGACGCGCGGCTTCGTCATCAGTTGCGGGCTCGCGGTCGTAGCGTTGCCGGGCGGAAGTGCGCTTTTGCTCGGACCGCCGTTATCTCCGCCGCCGCCGCCACTCCCGGGACTGCCCGAGCCTGTCGCAGGGCTTGCGGCCGCGAGCGCCGTGCGCGGGAAGCGCCGCATCAAATAGAACTGTTGCGCCATCGTAAAGACGTTGTACGACAGCCAATAGATGATCAGCGCCGAGGGCCAAGCGAAACGGAACCCCATGTAGCCGATCATCGCAGGCGACAGGAACGACATGATTCGCTGCTGTTGCGCTTGCTGTTCATCGACGGCCTGGCTCGAAAAGCGCACTTGAAAGTACATCGACACGATGTACAGCACGAGCAACGCGTAGTCGGGCATCGCGAGATTGGCTGCCAGGATGTGATGCGGGGAGGCGAGCGCCACAGGGGTCCCGATCCACAACCATTTTTGACTGGCGAACAGCGCTCGGTCGCCGTTGATCGCCGCGTACAGACTGAACAGGATCGGCATCTGCAAGAGCAGCGGCAGGCAACTCGCCATCGGATTGGCGCCGGTTTCTTTGTAGAGCGCCATCGTCTCCATGTTGAGACGCTCTTTGTCGCCCTTGTGCTTCTGCTGCAACGCTTTGATGCGCGGCGCGTTCAACTGCATCTTCAGCATGCTCTTGTACTGCATCGAATTGAGCGGCCAGAAGACCGCTTTGACGATCAGCGCCAGGATGATCAGCGTCCATCCGTAGTTGTGGACGCCGCCATAAATCCAGCCGAGCACGCCGTGCAGCGCGTCGACGACCGGTTGCAGCACGTTGTACGCGAGGAGAAAAAGGAGTTGGGACTCCACAGGACAGCCTTTCAAGACGGCCGGCGGCCGAACCCGAGCGTTCGAGCCCGCCGATCGTTACGGGACGAAATCGATGCCGCCCGGATTCCAAGGATTGCAGCGAACGATGCGCCGCGCGGCAAGCGCGACCCCGCGCACGAACCCGTACTTCAACACCGCCTCCTTCGCATACTGCGAACACGACGGATAGAAACGGCAACGTGGTCCGAGGAGCGGCGAGACCAACCACTGGTAGAGGACGATTGGCGCAATCCCGAGCGAGCGCAACACTAGCGTGAACGGGGTGCCAAGCGCGTCAGCAGAGCGGCCACGTCGCGTTCGATTCGCCCATAGGTTTCCGTCGCGGCGGCCGGCCGAGCGATCAACACCAAGCGCAACGGTGCCGGGGGAACCGGCTGCACGTCGAGCGCGCCCTTGATCCGGCGCCGAACCCGATTTCGGACAACCGCGCAGCCGACCGCCTTAGCAACCGACACGACGATCCGGCTCGGCGCGCGGTCCCGCAGTGCAGCATAGCCGACAATGGTTGCCTCGCCAGCCGAGCGACCGCGCCGCCGCACGAATGCAATCTCGCCACTGCGCCTTAACGAGCGATACCACCGCATGTCAGCCTCGCTTCAAACGGTGAGGCGCTTGCGGCCCTTCTTGCGCCGGGCGGCGAGGACCTTGCGACCGTTCTTCGTGCTCATCCGCTCGAGGAAGCCGTGAACGCGCTTGCGGCGCCGGTTATGGGGTTGGAACGTGCGCTTCATTAAGACTCACAAACTAAGACGGAAGCTTCGACTATACCGAGTTGGGGAGCTGTGGTCAAGGCGGCCGCCGCGTGGGCGGTTCGGCAGCGGTCTTTCTCCACAGCTGTCGAGAACGTTGTGGAGAACGGCGTGTCCCGCCGGCCGCAAAGCGGCATCAGCGGGCCGCTTTCGGTTGCGTTCCTGCTTGTGGACGGGTGACGGCGGCTGCCCGCAAACCCCCGAAGCGTGGGCATGGGACAGCTGCGAAAACGCCCAACCGCCACTGTGCATAAGTGGATAAGTTCGTGGACAACGGCCGAAGGATTCGGTCGTTCCTGCTCCAATGGACGGCCCTCACTCTCGGGGGCTCTCTTGCGACGTCCGGCGGTCGCGTCGTTGCCCGCGGCGAGATTCTTAAGGCGGTTAAGCAATGGGATCAGCGATCGAACACGTCGGCGTCTCGAACGAATTGTGGAGCGCGGCCCTCGCTCGGCTCGAGCCGCGCTACAACAAGCCGACCTTCGAGATGTGGATCAAGCCGATGCGCGTCATCGAGATGAGCGAGCGTGAAATCGTCTTGACCGTGCAGTCGCCGTTCGCTCGCGACTGGGTCGAAAACCGCCTCCGTCGCGACATCGCCGAGGTCCTGCTCGAACTGCTCGGTGCCGAAATCGGGCTGCGTTTCGTCATCGCCGTCGGCCTGCCGCAAGAGGCAGACGACCCCGGCTTGGCTTCTCCGCCGCTCCTGCCGAGCGCCGGCGTCGCAACCGACGAGCTGCGTCACGCCAATCTCACCCCGAGGTATACCTTCGAGCAGTTCGTGGTCGGCAACTCGAACCGCTTCGCTCACGCAGCTTCCCAAGCGGTCGCCGAAGCGCCCGCGCGAGCCTATAACCCCCTGTTTCTGTACGGCGGCGTGGGTCTTGGCAAGACGCATCTGATGCACGCCATCGGCCACCGCGTGCTCGCGGCCAATCCCGGGGCCAACAT
Organism: Vulcanimicrobiota bacterium; assembly: GCA_030853905.1. Lineage (GTDB taxonomy): Bacteria > Vulcanimicrobiota > Vulcanimicrobiia > Vulcanimicrobiales > Vulcanimicrobiaceae > Nyctobacter. Next base: position 4,575 of record JALYUD010000169.1, on the reverse strand, counting down.
CGTCTACGTTTCGAGCGAAAAGTTCACCAACGAATTTATCGTCGCCGTTCAAAAGAACCAAGGCGCCGAATTTCGCGACAAGTACCGCGCCGTCGACGTCCTGCTGATCGACGACATCCAATTCATCGAAGGGAAGGAAGGCACCCAAGAAGAGTTCTTTCATACCTTCAATGCGCTGCACGAGGCGCAAAAGCAGCTGGTCATTTCGAGCGACCGCCCGCCTAAAGAAATCCAAACCCTGGAATCGCGGTTGCGCTCGCGCTTCGAGTGGGGCTTGCTGACCGACATCCAACCGCCTGATCTTGAAACGCGCGAAGCGATTCTGCGTAAGAAGGCCGAGTTGGAGAACATTCCCGTGCCCGACGACGTCACCTCATTCATCGCCAAAGTGATTCCCTCCAACATCCGCGAACTCGAGGGCGCCTTAATTCGCGTCGTCGCGTATGCGTCACTGACGAACTCTGCGGTCACGGCCGACTTGGCCGCCGACGTTCTCAAGAACGTGGTCGCCTCGGCTCCGGCGCGACGCATCACGATCGCGTCGATCAAGGAGAAAGTCGCCAAGGCTCACGGCTTGACCGTCAAAGAGATGGATTATCAGCGGCGCGATCAGCGCCTTGCCGCGCCACGCCAGATAGCGATGTACCTCGCCACCCAACTGACCGATAACTCTCTGCCGCAAATCGCGCGCGAGTTCGGCAAAAAGGACCACACGACGGTCATGTATGCACGCGATAAAGTCAAAGATTTAACGACAACCGACGAGGCCTACCGCAACAAGGTACGCGCGCTTATGGCGTTGTGCCAGAGCGAGTAGGGGCACACATGCACAGGGGCCTGTGTCGCGGCGTACCAGGGCGTGTGTGGGCGCGTGGATAAACCTTCGGCCGCCATGGTTGCGGTGGAAATGTGGATGGTGACGGCTGTTTGATCCACCTCTTTTCCCGAGGCTAACGGCGTATGCTACCGCGTTCTGCGCAGTTTTCCGCCGTTTACACCGCCCTACTACTAGTACTACGACTTTCTTTTATACGAGAACCCGCAGAGCGCCGAACGCCGGGAGTGGATAACGTTGAAGTTCAGCTGCAACACCAAAGACATCGCGGCCGCCGTCGGCGCGGCGAGCAAAGTCGTCAACGCGCATACGACGGTGCCGATACTCTCCAACGTGCTGCTGAGTTCCGACGACGGATTGATTCGCGTGCGCGCGACCGACCTCGAAGTGACTCTGGAACAGGCTTTTCCGGCGGAGGTCGGCGAGGCCGGCAGCGTGACGGTGCCGGCTAAACTGTTCAGTGGTTATCTCGGCAACCTGCCGCCCGGGACCCTCGAACTATCGGGCACGCCGACCCGTGCGAGCGTGCGCTGGGAACGGTCCAACTACGACTTTCACGCCTTGCCGGCGGACGAATACCCGCCCTTGCCGTCGTCGCAAAAGGGCATGTCGTTCGCGCTCGATGCTAAGCGTTTCCGCGACGGCGTCGCAGCGACGATCTTCGCGGCGTCGAGCGAAGAAGCGCGCGGCGCGGTGTTGATGGGGACGTTGATCGAGATCGCCGGCGCTCGCATGACGATGGTTGCGACCGATGGCTATCGTTTGGCCAAGTGGCAGACGACCCTGAGCGAGGGGCTGGACGGTGAGGGTGCGGCGAAATTTATCGTCCCCTCACGGGCGCTCGCAGAAGCCGCACGGAATCTCGGCGGCGCAGAACGGGTCGAAGTGAGTGCACTCGGCTCTGCGAGCAATCAACTCGCCTTTGCGGCGCAAAATGCCTCGATCGTCGTGAGACTCGTGGACGGCCAGTATCCGAATTATGGGCAAGTGATCCCCGCTCAATTCGACCGCTCGCTGCGCGTCAACACGAGTGCGCTGATCGCCGGATTGCGCCGTGCCGAACTGGTTGCAGGCGACCGCGCCAGCGTGGTCAAGATCAACGTCGCCGATCAACGCCTGATCCTGACCGCGAACTCGGATACGACGGGGAATGCCTACGAGGAGCTCGAGGTCGAGCAGACGGGCGAAGATCTAACGATCGCGTTTAACGCACGGTATCTCGTCGAGATTCTCAATCATATCGACAGCCCGCAGATTCGCATCGAATTTTTGGGGCCGCTCTCACCGGCGGCGATTCGTCCGGGCGACGACCCCGAGGGCGTAACGCAGATGTACGTGCTGATGCCGCTGCGCCAGTAGTTGCTGTTGACGCGGCTGTCGTTGGCTAACGTGCGCAACTATGGCGCGCTCGAGTTTGCGCCGGCGCCCGGCCTGAATCTGTTCGTCGGCAACAACGCGCAAGGAAAAAGCAATCTGCTTGAAGCGATCGGCTTGCTTGGAACCGGAAAATCGTTTCGGACGGCCCGCGAGAGCGAGATCGTCAAGCGCGGACTTCCGAGCGCCGCAATTTCGGGTGATGCAATCGTGTCGGCCGGAACGGTGCGGCTCTCATGCACCTTGGCGCTCGGCACGAGCGGCCTGCGTAAAGTCTATGCGGTCAACGGGCGCAAGGTTCGATACGCCTCATATCTGGGGCGGGTGCGGGTCGTCACCTTCGTCCCGGCGCACTTGGCGTTGATTTCGGGCGCACCGGCCATGCGTCGCTCGCTGCTCAATGCTGCACTCGCTCAGGAGAGCCCGGCATACTACGCCGCGCTTGCGTCGTATAACGCGTTTCTGGGCCAAAAAAATGCCTTGCTGCGGTCTCCCGCGGCGCCCGACCCAACGTTGCTCGCGACCTATGATGAGCGTTTGGTCGCGACGGGGACGATGTTGATTTTAGCGCGGCGTGCCTTGATCGCCGCGCTCGGCGAACGCGCTGCGGCGGTGCATCGTTCCTGGGTCGGCGAGTCCGAAGGAACGCTGGAACTGCGCTATGCCTGCGACGTGCCCTGCGACGTGCCGACGAGCGACGCGGTCGCCGCGGCGTTCCTGACGGCGCTCGCTGCTAAGGGCGCTGCCGAACGCGCCCGCGGAACGTCGCTCGTCGGCCCGCATCGCGACGACCTCGTCTTCACCTTAGGGGGCGCCGCTCTCGCGGCCTTCGGTTCACAAGGCCAGCAGAGGACGGCGGTGCTCGCCCTCAAGGTCGCCGAATACGCCGTTTCGCTGGCGCGCAGCGGGGAAGCTCCCCTGCTGCTGCTCGACGACGTCCTCTCCGAGCTCGATGCGGATCGCCAGCGCGCCTTTCTGCAGGGAATCGGCGAGTTCGGGCAAGCTTTCGTAACGACGACGCACCCCGTCGACATCCCGGTTGCCGCGGCGTACCGCATCAACGCGGCTCGCCTCGCGGAATGCCCGGCGGTTTCGCGCGCGTGAGCCTGCGTCCGCTGCGCGCAGCGCTCGAACAGTGGAAACCTGCCCCAGGCGCCGGCGCCGAGCCGCTTCAGGCAATCACCGCGGCGTGGCCGGGTATCGTCGGCGAACAGGTCGCGGCCCACTGTGCCCCGGTCGCTATCACCGGCGACGCGCTCGCGATCGCGACCCGCTCGAGCGCCTGGAGTCAGCAGCTGCAATTCCTCTCGACGACGATCTTGGGCCGCCTTCGCGCGCTCGCGGCCGGGTCGCCCGACGGACGGCAGATCTCTCGGCTGAGCTTCCGCTCAGGACGCTTTCGGCCGCGGCACACTGCGGCCGTCGGCCGACCTTTGGGCAGAGCGGTGCGATCGGCGCCGCGCCGATCCGAGGAACCGCCGGAGCCGGCGGCTGACCTGTGGGATGCGCTCGAACGGGTTCGCCGTCGGGTCAATCGACTGCAGCACGCGGCGCGCGCGCACTGCGTCGACTGCGGGCTGGCGTTAGCGGTGGGCGAAGCTTACGGCGAGGCGTCGCGCCGTAGCGGCGCGGAGCTCACGCTACGCTGCGCACCGTGTGCGAACGGCGTCCGCGGCGCGCGTTTCATCGCGGTTGCACGCGCCTTGTACGTAACGCCGTGGCTGGGCTACGAAGAACTGAGGGAGCAGATACCAGCCCTGCGACGAGACGATTACGAACAGGCGAGACGCGATCTCTTGGCACGCTGGTGGGGAATTCTCGAGCGGGCGCGCCGCGCCGGCCGGCTGTGCGCATCGGGATTCGAACGCGACATCGCGGGTTCATACGTGTTGCTGCACTCGCGCCTGACACCGGATCGGATGACGCCGGCGGTGGCGCGAAATCTGCTTGGCAGCGAACTCGAAGGATTGCTTGCGCTACCGGCTACCGCGGCACCACGGTCGACCAAGGCAAGATCCTAACGTCCGACAAGCGATTGGCCTGCGCCGAATCGTACGGTGCCGAGAAACGCGACGGATTCGCTGAGTCCGAATCCGCGAACGCGTGATGCCGCGGCGCATCGCGCCGAAAGGGGCTTGGGCGTGGGGCTTAGCGCCCCTTTTGTCGAACTATGTTAGTCGATGAGTGAATATACCGGCGAACAGATCGAGGTTCTCAAGGGCCTCGAGGCGGTTCGCAAGCGCCCCGGGATGTATATCGGCAACACGGCCGAGCGCGGCCTCCACCAACTGGTGTACGAAGCGGTCGATAACGCGGTCGACGAAGCGCTGGCCGGATACGCGACGCGGATTGAGGTCGTTCTGGGA